>NZ_JBYCCV010000304.1:0-1874 GCF_057473825.1 Aliterella sp. E5.1 | reverse complement strand
ATCTTTGGACAAGGTTGAAGATGAACTTAGCTTAGGTCTATTAGAACTTTGTGCTGACCCAGACCGTCTTCGCTCTCTAACTTTCTTCCCTCCTCTATAGCTACTTTGTTAGAACGCAACTTGGTATCAGCTTCCTGACTCAACAGAAGTTAGTCCCACTGATGACGAAATAGAGCCTAATGAAACGGAAGATGCTGACGAAATTCTCTTAGAAGTAGAGGGGCAAAGAGATACATTTACCCCAACTTCTTCTCCTGTCTACGAAATCACCGAGGAAGAACTTATCCAGCAAAATCCAAATAGTTTAGCAGAAGCTTTGCGGGGATTACCTGGATTTGCGATTAATGATTTTGGTTTTGGTGCAGATATCCATACAGGTACATACTTTCGCGGCAACTCTATCAATCAAACAGTGTATTTGCTCAATGGTAGACCAATCAACCCTAATATCAACACTTATCACGGTGCTACAGATCTAAATAGCATTCCTGTAGGTGCGATTGAGCGAGTGGAATTGTCTAGCGGGACAAGTTCTACTTTGTACGGTTCCGAAGCCTTTGGTGGAGTTGTTAATATTATAGCGGTTCGCACTTGAGTGCAGTACACCTTAAGCATGACCTCACAGTAATTAAATCCTAAAGCTGTACTTTATCGGAATGAGAACTGCTGTATTACAAAACAAGGGCAACAAACTCCTACTTTCAACGGTTCAGCAGAGTTTGGTGATTTTGAGCAGTCGCAGTATCGGGCTAGTTATGGTGGTTCTTTGGGTTCAGCAAGGTTTAACCTCGGCTACGAAGAATACTCCGCAGAAAACCGCTACCGAGTGCCAGAAGGTGCGGCAAATCGGGATGCTGAAGGGTTTTTGTTTAATGGCGATACGGCAACTAGCAATTATTTTGGTAGCTTGGGAATAGATATAAATTCTCGCAATACTTTGAGCTTGGATGCTTACAAAATTAGCAGCCGTAGAGGTTTATTGTATTTTGGTTTTCCGTTGCAAAGAGATAGACTAGACCATGATGTATTTAATGTTGGTTTAGCTTGGAAAACTTTGCTCGGTAATAGCGACGACTCAGTTTTAAATACCACCCTTTCCTACAATCAAGATTACTTTAATACCTACGGTCCAACGCAAAACATCTATTACCGCACGGGGACGCTCAATTATCAAGCCGTCAATGCTAGGGTAGACCACGAGTGGCAGCTAACTGCAAATAATACCTTGCATTGGGGAGTAGATTTGCAATCAAGCGATCTAAATGGTGATGTATTGAGTACCGCACCCAATCGCACGGCTTTCAATGAATCAGAAGCTAGAGATCGGTTTCATACGGCATTATTTGCTTTGAATACTTGGCAAATTACCGATACATTTCAGACCGATTTTGGTCTAAGACAGAACTTTAGTAGCGAGTTTGGCAACTATCTAAATCCTAGCGTCGGGCTGCGGTGGGCAGCTAGTCGCAATATTGCTTTACGTGGTAGTTGGGTAGAAGTGCAACGCAATCCTGGCACTGATCAGTTGTATGTTTTTGATACCGTCCATAACTGGCTACCTAACCGGGACTTAGATCCAGAAACTGGAACTTCTTGGACTGCGGGAGTTGACGTGCAAATTTCTCGCAATTTAACTGGGCAGTTTACCTATTTTGGTAGTAGTCTAAGAAATCGCCTAGGCATTCAAAACGGTCAATGGGCAAATATTGGGCTAGGGCGTATCTGCAAACTCAAAAGGGACATTAGATATAGTGGGAAGAAAGTGAGAATATGAAGATTCTAATATCTGAAAACTAACGGGAGTAACTTTCTATGCCGCTACATCGTGGTGACCTAAATGATGCTCAATGGCAGAAACTTCATCCCTTGCTGCC
>NZ_JBYCCV010000303.1:0-1884 GCF_057473825.1 Aliterella sp. E5.1 | reverse complement strand
GATACTGTTGGCGAATTCAGAAGAGCTATCCAGTTTTCGGTCTAAGTGCTAGAAATCTTGAATAGCGAGTGGGAGCTAAAGGAATACCATTTGCCCAAGCATCAAAACGACATAAATTAAGCGCCGCAGCCATCAAAATATGTTGTAAGTGGGTTTTTGCTAAACCAATATAGCGAGATTGGCGCAGGTCTGACCGTCGGATGCCTTGAGACAAAGTGCCTTCTATACCAGCCCGGTGACGATAAATCTGTAAAAATTCTGGAGTGTTTTGGACGGCACGGCGATGGCTCAGAGCGAGATATTCATTTTGACGACGAATGGTCAGCCCTCTCGGTTGTGTTTGAGCGCGGGTACATCGGCTCTTGGAAGGACAAGCACGGCAAGCTGACTGGGGAAAGCGAATATCAATTATAGGTTGCCCACTCTCATCAATTTTTTCCGACCAAGTTTGACTTTGATGTCCTTTTGGACAAATAGCTACTTGTTTATCCCAATCAATCTGAAACTGGTTGCTTGCTCTCCTTGGGGTGATGATGAGCTTGCCAACTGGGATCGCTACGAACTGGGCCAATAAGTTCAATCCCATAGTCAATCTGACTCTTGACCAAAAGCTTTGCAGTTACATAACCAAGATCCATCAAATGCTCTTTTGGCAGCAAATCTTTCTCGGATAAAGCGTGGTGAATTGGCTCTACTACCGCCTCGTCAGTAAGGGTTGATAAAGTTGTGTGAACATGAGTAATGAAGTGAGGACAGTTTTCATCGCAACTTTCCGTCACATGAGCTTTATACCCCACCCAATTGACACTTCTTTTGGAACTGTAGTGAGCTTCGATGTCATAAGGAGAATGAATAGCGATCGCGCTTGGAGGCATATCTTTAGGAACTCGCCATTGCACTTTCCCCTCTACAGGTGCATAGAATTGTTGTACCCAAACAAGTCGCAGGATTTCAACGGCGGGCAGACAACGTAACCATTCTGGGGCATTAGGAGCAAAAATTGCTTTGAGTAGGGCAAAACCATCAGCACCGATCTGATTTCCTAACGATTCTCTCTCCGAATCCAGTTTGGGCAGACGATAGTTTTCAATTCGCCTGCCATAGCGGTCGAACCATGCCTTTTTTAGATGTTTGATTAGCCAGTCGGGAGCAGCTAGCGCCAAACTATTCAAGGCTGCCCGAAATGTCTCCCCCAAAGTTTCTAACCGATTGAGAGGTCGAATTGCTGCCAAAATATGAGTTGAATCGGTACGTTGTCGTTGATGCCCTTTTAACAACCCTTGCGATCGCAATTGCTCTAAGATTCGCTCTAGTAATAGTTCTTCTTTCCCTCCTGTAATCAAACGTTGACGAAACTCACTCAAAACGCGAAAGCGTCCTGGCAGAAGATTCTGTCAGGCGCGTTTCGCCGAAAAATTGAAGCCAGCGTCGTCCAAAGGAAGAGAAAGGGCATACTTCCAATCAATCCGTCCCCGAACGGCATCGGCCGCTTGACGATCTGACAAGTTCTCTATATACTGCATTACACTTATCAAAGCTAACCGCCAAGGGGATTGGGCGGGTTGTCCTCGTACTGAAAATAGGGAGGTAAAGTCTTCATCTATGTAGATACTGCCCAAGGTGTCTCGAATCTGTAGATAAATATTTCCTTTGGGAAAAGCGGCACGGGCTACGGCGGCTGTAAAGTCAGGAAACGGAGGAATATTTTGGGGCTTCATCGACATGGGACACCTCCATCTATTCATAGATCGTTGCTCTGATCTTACTCTTACTCGATTATTGAATCCCACAAAAAAATTACATTAGCCAAACTGTCACTTCTTATCAGTTCGATTTGACTATAAGTTGCTTTTTTGGCTTTTTTTTGAATTCGCCAACAGTATC
>NZ_JBYCCV010000302.1:0-1656 GCF_057473825.1 Aliterella sp. E5.1 | reverse complement strand
AAATCAGTAACAGTCTTAAATGAAGTTTCGATCGCTGATTTTTGAGTAGCCGTCAATAAACTCTGCCATTTATTAAGGCTGTTAGGATTAGGGTCACAATTGTAAGTTTGTGTATTGTACCAAACCTCACCAGAGCTAGTAGTAATTGCTTTTTCACCCAAGTGCTTAAATTTACTAGGAGTAATCATCTCACTAGACCATGGGATGCCTAAGAATTTACAGATTCTAAGTGTTTCACGCTCAGCATCCGAAACCAACTTTTTATAGACTATTGTCAAAACTTTTTTAGGATTCTCTTTGCTGGTTAAAAACCCTTTCATTTGACATCCTTTTGTGTGTCTAATAGCAGCTTTTATATTTCTAGTATATATTTGTGAATCACGTAATTTTGCTTTTGCCCTTGCGCCCACTTGCAAAAGTGATGAGACTACAGCCCTCGGATCTCTAACAATGTGTATGAACCGTGCATTGGGAAATAATTCAATCAACTCTGAAAAGATCAAAATATTCTCAGGCGTCTTTTCGCTGAGAAATCTACACCCATTTATATCAGCCAATGGTAGGAGTAGGCTTTCAGTTAAATTGCTAGTATGCTCATCCACATCAGCTTTAGAGCAGATTAAGTTAATGTATTCATAGTCAATTGATTGATGTAGAGAATTTCTCAACTCCACAATCTGCCGCATATGAAGAAATTCAGGAATAGCACAAATATCTGGATGTGAACCTAATATATTTTGAACCAGAGTTGTTCCTGAGCGCGGCGCACCGCCCACAAAAATCAATCTTTCTCCTTTATTACTGGCAATCATTGCTTGCCTCTTAAATATGTTTATATACCATCTAAATTACTTAGCAGTCAGTTTTTTATATGAATAAATCCTTAGTATAAATTAGTGGAAGTACCTACTCTTAGATATTATTAATCTTCGATGCTTGCTTCGGTGAATAATACCTTGTATTTTGAAAAACTTTTTGGAATCTGGATTTATTAATTGACTTGTGCTAGAGCCTTAACTGCGCCAAAACAAGCATTTTGCTCAGCTCTTAGCTGGTCACACAGCCTGCCCTCCGGCAGCGCTACATCATCGTAAGTGAGGACTTGGTCTTTGGGAATATCTCGTTTGAGGCGACACCCTTGAGCCAATCCCATTGGCAACAGGTTCTGAGCCTGAGCCACCTGGGCATTCTCACATTGGCCGTAGGTCATATAGTAGCCAAGACCATCTAGGGTTTCCCCATCCTTTAGATCCGTTTTAGCCGTGGTCACCACTTCTACAACCGGTCCAGCTAAAGGAGCCATGACTGCATCTTGAAATAGAACCGCCCGCGCTACAGATAGCGGCACCTCAAAGTGACATAGGTGATAGGGGGTATAGAAACTATACAGCGGCCCTTCCCCTAGCTTGTATAGGTTTAGGTAGTGGCGCTGTTTCGGATCATCGTGGGTAGCAAACACAAATACCCCTGGTCCGGGCCGAGCGCCGACCACATAATCCACAATTCCTCCCCATTCTTTGAGTTGATCCACATCGTACATCTGGGTCATCTGATCCACATGGCCTTTGAAGTCATAGCCGAGCATTCCTCGTTGAGCAACCTTCATCCCAGTGGCATTGGCGACAATTGCCTGCTCAAAGGAAATCTTGGTGCCAT
>NZ_JBYCCV010000301.1:0-1892 GCF_057473825.1 Aliterella sp. E5.1 | reverse complement strand
TTGGGAGTTCCCAAGGGAGCCATCAAAGAGCGGGTTCTCTTCATCAATCAAATCTTTGGAGTGGTGGCATAATCCGAACTCCTGCCACAGAGGTTTTCTGTCCTCACAAAGTTTTTGCAACACAACCGAAAACACTTTATTTGATCGAACTTTTCGAGACAGTCAAGGTCAGATTGTACTAGCTCAGATGCCCAATCTGCCGATTATAGTCTGGCTAACAGCTACTTTACTCAACCTGATTCCTACAAATAGCAACATTCACACTGGATTAAACGCGATCGCCTTTGGCTCCTTGTTCACCTGGGCGTGGTTAGAATTATTCCAAGGTGTCAACTACTTCCGGCGATCGCTAGGATTGATTGTGCTGCTGGGCGCAATTGCTTCTAGAATATCCTGGTCGTGAAAGGCTACCGCTCAAAACGTTGCCAGCTTTTTGAAAAAGCTGGCAACGCAATTAATAAAATTTCTTCAGTTGCTAAACATTTTCCCGACCCAGACAAGCAATACTAAAAGAGCGAACAACCTCAGCAAATTGCTGATTTCGCTCCATAAGTGCCATATGTCCGCCTGGAGACAATGAAACGAGTTCTGCTTGAGGTACTTCCTTACTGATCCGCTTACTTGCCAATGGTCGGGTAGCAATATCAGACTTTCCGACCACAACCATTGTGGGAACCGAGATCCTGGGTAATGTTTCGGATTCGTCAAATTTCAGCATTGCCAGCATTCCTCGTGCGAGTACGCCGGGAGAGGCTTTTAAACCAATTAATGTTGAGAAATTAAGCTGCCCACGAGTTTCTGTGCCTCTAAATCCAGAGATTTCGGTAGTTATTAGTGTTGACCCATTCAAATAACTGAGCCAACTTGTGAGCCATAGTAACGGAGAAAGAACGATTGCCAAATGTAACAATGGTTCCACCATTGGCTTTTGTAATATTAATAGTAGTTTGCTAAAAATAGTGGTTTTGAGGGGATTAGTATAGGTTGAATCCACAATAATTAATCCAGCTACTCGTCGAGTCAAATGCTCTGGAAACAAACGGCTGAATGTCAGCAAGATCATACCTCCCATACTATGACCTAACAACATAACTGGTCGCTCTCCGGTTAAGTTTAAAATGGCTTCCAGGTCACGGGCGTATTTTTCTAAGGAATAATCCCGATTCTTAGACTTAATAGATTTGCCCAGACCAGGCAGATCCCATACAACGACACGAAAGCGATCGGTCAGTTGCTTTTTGATGTAATACCAAACTGTGCTGTCAGGTCCCCAACCGTGAGTCAAGATAATCGTTGGAGCATCGTCATCCAAGCCATAAAATTCAACGTAAATCTCACTGCCGTCAGGTCGAACTAAGCGTTGACTTCGCCTACTACGAGTGGGTTTGGGTTCATCTTGACCAGGACGATGCAATAGTAAAATTGGCAAAAAACCCAAAAATGACCATAGCATCATGATTGCACCTAGCAGCAACCAACGGTTGCTAACTAATTCGCCTTCATACCACTGGTAGAGAATGTAGCCTGCGCCACCCAGAAATACGAGCGTCAGTAAACCTGACAGCCAGCGCCAGAGAAAATCGAGGGGCATAAGCATGGCAGGGTCAAACCTCCGAAGCAGAGTATCAAGGTTGAGTCTAAGCGGGGAAGCAAGCCTTGAATACCCCCTGAAGTTAGAACCAGCAATACCTACTACACTTTAAAACCCCAATGCGCGATCGCAATCATGGGGGCAAGTCCGACTGAGAACATCCAGCAGTAGCTTGGGATTGCTACAGGATACGTGTAAAAACCTGCAAGATAGACCTTAAAGCATTACCTAGACTAGCTTTGGAAATCAGATTCAGCCTTGTAAGCAGTCCCACAAAAAGGACAGAAACGATGCTTGAGAG
>NZ_JBYCCV010000300.1:0-1776 GCF_057473825.1 Aliterella sp. E5.1 | reverse complement strand
TTACTTCAATTGGATTTGGCAGCATAGTCGGTTCAAGTCCACTGCCGCACAACGAGCAGGATTAACCTCTCGACCATGGACTTGGAATGATATCGTGACCTATCCCACAATAATCTGACGCACTACCGATTCCTGTTGATACCCGCGACTTTCAAAGCACAAATGCTAATAACTACGTTGTTAGCGAGTCTTATATCCTCGATGGAATTGAATTTGGTCTGCAAGGCGATTTAGCCGACTATGCTGCGAGAGTTTTGGAAGTTCAAAAACGCCGCTACGATGAGACAGGGCAGCTAACAGCAGTTACAGAAGATAATATTGACCAAGCTCCTTACTTTCTCTATAACACTGTTTATGCCAACGGTAAGACTTGGGCAACAATTACTGATACTAATCAGCCTTATCCTCAACTGCGTAGTATCAGTACAAAAGCCGCTTTTGGCTGGCGCTATCTTTATCCAGATAATGCTTACGCTCAAAAACTTTTTGATGTAGTCAAAGACCTCCGCAGTCCTGAAGATAGTGGCTACTACGCAGGAATTTATGAAGAAACAAAACAACCAAATAAGGCTTTAACTGGCAATACCAATGGGCTGATTTTGGAGATTTTGTACTACAAAGCTAGAGGAAATCGTCCTTTGATTGCGTCTAATGCGGTGAGCGTTTCTACGGGTACGCCTGGTAGTAATACTCCCCCACCAGCAGAAGCACCTAGTCCTAATGCCCAAGTTACTATTTCAACTCCGGCTAATCCTGCTCCTACTAAGCCTAAGTTCTTAGAAATCGCTGTTGAACCTATTGCCGCAGTTGGTAAGCCTAATGCTGCGAATATCAAACTAACTAAACCCCTAAGTGTTATAGGAAAACGTTATGCAGCAGCAGCTTGGCAGTATTTTGAAACCAACTACCATAATAAAAATGGGCTGATAGACGATCGCAGCGACTTTGACGGCGCAACTTTGTGGGGACTAGGGGATTACTTAGCAGCACTCCACGCCGCGCGATCGCTCGATATTATTTCGGCAGATAAATTTGACTATCGAGTAAGACATTTATTAGCTGCTTTGGGTAAATTGCCTTTATTTGCCGGAGAATTGCCCAATCGCGGCTACGATACGCGACTTCTTAAACCTGTAGACTATGGTGGCAACTCTGTTCCTGAAGGTACTGGCTGGTCGGCTTTAGATGTAGGCAGAATGTTAGCAGCACTCTACAACTTAAAAACTTTTCATCCTGAATATACAACTGCTGTCGATAAAATTGTCCTCGATTGGTCGTATTTGCGAGTCGCGCGCGATGGCATATTATCTAGCGCTAACGTAACTAAAGATGCTGACGGGCGATTTTTCACCCGCGTCAACCCGGAAACTCGCTTAGGTTATGAAGAATACGCCGCGCGTGCTTTTCAACTGTGGGGCTTTGATGTCAATAAATCTGCTGTAGGTGGAGAATATCAAATGGCTGAAGTTGAAGGAATGAAAGTTCCAGTACAACGCCGCCGCAGCGATACTAATGCCAAGAACCAATATACAGTTAGCGATCCTTTTTTGCTATACGGGTTGGAATTTGGATTAGATCCAAAAATGCGAGTACTTTTTGAGCCAATATTAATGGCGCAAGCCGAACGCTACCGTCAAACCAAAACTCTCACAGCTTCAGCAACTACCCTAATTGACCGCAAACCTTACACTATTCACAGCACAATTATCGCTCAAGGTAAGCCTTGGGTAGCAGTGGGAGATGATGGCGAACCAGCGCCAGATGAGCGATTAGTAA
>NZ_JBYCCV010000299.1:0-1902 GCF_057473825.1 Aliterella sp. E5.1 | reverse complement strand
AGCGATACTTCGGGCAAAACACCACGTGATACTTGCACTCGTAGATCGAGTGCGACAGCTTTTGGAATTGTTTAGACTGAGCCATGTATCTCCCTTCTCTCACCTTCTAGGGAGATACATTTTTACTCTTCTGGTTGAACCTCCACCTGCACCACTACCAGAGGTAGTGGTTTAAGCCGATTAATGAAATATAAGAATGTGGTATAAGCACCCCCGATACTACCACATTACGTCGAACGTGTCGCGTTAAAACCGTAGGCTCCATGCTTTGACTTGGTGGCTGGAGCGCGCGCTGGTCTTGCTGGCAATCCTTGCCGACGTCAAGGTCCTTGGCTGGGCCAAGGATTGCCAAAGGTTTATCTAGGCAAACCCTAGCCCGGTGTGCCACGTAAGGACTCGAGGCTGTAAGGTGCTTAATGGTGCCGTCTTAGCCGGTAGCAAGTAGAGCAGCATAGCGGATGTACTCCGAGTCGTCAGTGTGCTTGATAGTTCGCTTGCGGATTGAGGCCTCACCGGGTATTCTACAAAGGATTCGGCATTGTCCTCGAGCACCGCCAACTTGGTCCTTGGCGCTCCAAGGATGATGCCGTCTATGCTGTCCTTGGCAGGGCCAAGGACGAGGAGGAGCTGCCTCTCCTGAATATCAACAGGCAGCCACTCCAAAGGGACTTCGTGAACCATGCCGTTCTCAGCTTCTATGTGAGTCCTTGCTGTGCAAGGATGCTCGCCGACATAAAGGACGTTATAGCGGAGGGTCATGAAGAACTATCACCGATTCATTCTTCTTGAACTGGATTAACAGGCTGAAGTTCAAGTAACTGCATACCCTTACTGCGCCATTTGCCTCTTACTTCCCTCTGCAAAGCGCGAAATTGATGCTCTCCGCCTCTATCAAATGCTCGAACAATGCCACGAAGCATTATGTTGTCATAAACAAACTCGGCTACACCAGAAGTAAAATCTTCTGGGGATGTTTTTACCTTGATGTGGACGATTCCTTCGCGTGTATCAACATCACGTTCCTTTAGGCCGTCGATAACCCCTGTAAAAACAACTTGTCTGGTTCTTGATACCTTTTGGGCGATAATCCTACGTTCTGTGGCAGCACGCAACCGAGTATCGGTACTTAGTGCAACACGTTCTCTAATAACCTGAGTTCGGAGTTTCTAGAGGTGAAAGAGTATCTCCTGCACGTAGAATAGGTTGCTCAACCGCCACGATAGGAGATACTGCCATGAGTCTACTTGAACTGTTTTGCGATGTCGACGACTTCTGCCAGACTTTTGAAGCTTGGGCTAAAGAGAAGCAGTTGCCAGAGGGTAGGAAACGCGGGCCAAAGCCGTCCTTGTCGGCAAGTGAGGTCATGACCATCATGATTCACTTCCACCAGCAGGGCTATCGCGACTTCAAGAGCTACTACCACAAGCACGTGCGTGAGTACCTGCGTGAGGAGTTTCCCGGCTTGGTCTCCTATAGCCGCTTTGTCGAACGCATTGCAAGTGTGCTTCTGACGCTTACAGCCTACATGCAAAGCAGATTCGGTAGCTGTACAGGTATCGCCTTTGTCGACAGCACCCCGCTTGCCGTTTGCCACAACCGGCGCATCAGACGGCACAAGGTCTTCAAAGCTCTAGCGGCACGTGGCAAGAGCAGCATGGGCTGGTTCTATGGCTTTAAGCTGCACCTGATCGTCAATGAGCAGGGTGAACTCTTGGCGGTTCAGCTAACGCCAGGCAACATTGATGACCGCAAGCCCTTGCCTGAGATGACTGCTAAGCTGTTCGGCAAGCTCTTTGGCGACAAGGGCTATCTTTCCCAGGCGCTATTGGAAGCGTTGTTTGCGCAAGGACTTGAGCTCATCACCTCGCTGCGAAAGAACATGAAGAGCCAGCTCATGCTCCT
>NZ_JBYCCV010000298.1:0-1807 GCF_057473825.1 Aliterella sp. E5.1 | reverse complement strand
ATGAAAAGCATAGGCATTGGGTTCAATGCCGTTATAAACCGTACTAACAAAATTCAAATTCAGCCCTGGGTCTCGCTGAGCATTACTAATACTGATATAAGGTTGCTGGCGATAGTGGGCAAATAAACGGCGGCTATCAAGGGTAAATGAGTGCAGGGTATGAACCGTTGGGGTTTTGATCAGGGTTGAGAACGGCAAGGCCGTATAGCCAACGTGGGAATGAATAATATCGAACCCAGCAGCCTGCTCATAGACCTGACTGAGTTCCAGCAACTCATAAGCACCATACTCACGGATCTTAGTGTCTAAACGCAGTGACTGGGGAGTCATTGATTCGAGTCGAGCTAGGGTTTGAGAATCGCCAGAGGCAAATAAAGTCACCTCATGGCCCCGGCGAACCAGTTCATCTGTCAGCAAGCTGACCACAAGTTCAATCCCGCCATAGGCCCGAGGAGGCACCCGTTCCATCAAAGGCGCAACTTGAGCGATTCGCATTTTCAAATACCCAAATATTTAAGGAAAGGATCTTTGTAGTAATTACTACGATTTTTAATCCTTGAATATAGAAAACTCATCAGCCTGTAGATGTACCTCAGTGTCTCGATCAGGCAGATCTTTTGGGGATTTAGAGCCTCGTCCACTGACAGTTCTACTGCTTCTGTCATTCTTGAGGGAGTGGCTTCAAAGCCTAGGTTTTAAAACGACGACAAGGCTTTAGAAACTGAGACGAAGATTAAAATTGGCTTAAAAAAACGAAATTTGCATAACAATGTATAACAGATCACTAGCATATCTTGGGCGGGTGTGAAACAATCGTCCGGGAGCGCAATTTTTGAATGCCCTAACAGGGAGTTTTTAGTTGAGCAACTTTTTACTCCTGCCTTAGGGTCAACACTACTAAAACTTATGGGGGACCATAACTGTGAACAGAAAATTTCTTTTAGCTCTTACGGGTATCGCCACTGCTGGCACTTTAGCCTCGATGGCAACACCGGCAAGTGCCGCAATCTTTGCCACAGGCAGCACTTTAAATCTTATTGGCGATTTTAGAGCCCCTGACGACAGTGAGGGTGAGGAAGCGGGAGTTCGCGTTAGTAACCGCTTGCTATTTGGACCCGAATCTAGCGGCAGCTCTGCTTTTGCAGAAGTCGGTGAGTTTGCTGATACCACCATTGGCGGGGCTTCCAACTCTGGGGACTTTGCTGGCTACAATGTTCCGAACCCTGGACTAGTTCTTACTCGGTATGAAGGTCAGATCAAAAGCTTTGGACCTTCAACCTTTAGTAGCACAGTTCCAGTCCTTGAGTTCATTGTTCTACCAAGTACAGCTGCTCCTGACTCTCCCTTTGTCCCTAACTCCACCTTCCAGCTCGAAAAGTTCAGGGTGTCGAGCATTAGTGAAACTGCATTTGCAGCCAATGGCTCTGGGTTCTTCTTAAGCGAAGGAGATAGAACCCCTGGAACCTTTGAATTTACGGGTCAGGGGTTAACTTCTGCGAACAACGACTTCAGGGGCACCTACTCCGCCACACTGACGGCTACGCCAGTGACGGTGGTGCCTGAGCCCACCTCCACCCTGGGTCTACTGGCCTTTGGGGCTTTAGGCGGCGGCACCTGGCTCAAGAAGCGCAAGCAAAAAGTGGCAGCTTAAAAGCAGCTAACCAGTTGTTAGCAACGACTCAAAAATAACAACTGCTGTGTTTTAACCAACATGGCAGTTGTTTCATTACTCCTGCTAAGGGGCAAGCAGCTTGTCAGGGTTGTTGAGATCTCTTTGCAGATGAATTTATTCAAACGCTTTAAGATC
>NZ_JBYCCV010000297.1:0-1905 GCF_057473825.1 Aliterella sp. E5.1 | reverse complement strand
TGGTCAAAGCAGATTAGATATCTATCTCAAATTTTGCACCAAGCCCAAATTCATACAAAATAGGCGTTTAAGTTAAATTGCTTTCAGGCTGAGCCGTGCTTGAATTATACTTTTCACTTTCTCAAGGTGATCACTTAAAAAATTAGGATATTTCAAAAAATTGATTTTTCGTTAGGTGCAAGATATGAGTTTAACTCCCATTACGGCAATTTCTAGGTTTGATGTCGCTTTTACGCCCACAGCGGGCTTGCTCGACTTATGGCTGCACGGCAAGTCACCCCATACTCAACGTTACTATCGTCGTGAAGCTCTGAAGTTTTTGGGGATTGTCGATAAACCTATTGAGTTAATAACCCTGGCTGATGTCCAAGGGTATGCAACGGCACTAAGTCAGAGTATTTTGGCGGTTTCTTCTCAGTCGAGGGCGATCGCGGCAATTAAATCTCTTTTTACTTTTGCTCATCAAAAAACTGGGTTGCTTAAAGCCAATCCCGCCGGAGCAATCGCTCTTCCCAAAATCAAGGACTGTTTAGCAGAGCGTATTTTACCTGAATGGGTAGTGCAAACTATGATTGGACTCGAACTAAATCTGCGTAATCGGGTGTTGTTGAAACTGATGTATATTGCTGGATTAAGGGTATCAGAAATAACGCAGTTGCAATGGTCATCGCTGCAAGTGCGAGAAGGGGGAGGGCAAGTATTGGTGTATGGCAAGGGTGGCAAGACACGGGCAATCAAGCTGCCTCCTAACTTATGGCAGGAATTGCAATTTCTGCGAGGTACGGCGGTACTGGAAGAACCAGTATTTATTAGCCGCAGACAGCAAGGACATTTAAGCCAATTGCAGGTAAATAGAATTGTCAAAGCTGCGGCTCAAAGAGTACCAGGACTAGAACCAGCAATCGCCGAGGTTATTAGCCCTCATTGGCTGAGACACGCCCATGCAAGCCATGCAATGGATCGTGGCGCTCCAGTTCATTTGGTCAAGGAAACTTTGGGTCATGCTAACATTGCCACTACTGGACGATATCTTCACGCGCGACCGACAGATAGTTCTAGTTTGTATCTAGACTCATGATTAGGGTTGATGCAGGCGTAGATAATTATTACAGTGCAACAGTTATTAGGTCATGCTAGTCCCGTGACTACCGCGCGGTATGACAGAAGGGAAAAGACGGCTAAACGTAAGACTGCGAGTTTGTTGCATACTCCTTACGTGCGGTCTTGAATTATTAGACATAAAAGCTTTAATAGTGATTGTACTGAAACTTTTGTTAGATAAGTTTTAAACTTCAGTGTAATTACCCTTAGAAATCGATAACATCTCGATTTAATCTAAAAAGCGGAAAAAGATTATTTTCTGTTTTGGAACTGAAAATAAATATCCGGAACCGATAATGTCCTTTGAGCAAGAGTTAGATATCTATTTGAGAGCGCGCTTTACCCTCCTCGTCTTAGTGACACCAGAAGAGGAACGAGTTCTAGCTGCTGTAAAAATCGTTTGCGAACGCACCCAACGCCCCTGTTTAACTTGGGATGTCGCCGATGGTTTTCAACCTCTGACCGACTGGCGCGGCTCCCTGCCGTCTGCCCGCGATCCAATTACCGCCCTAGAACAAATAGACAAAACCGAAGGTGATGGCTTATTTATCCCTCTTTTATCACTTTAGGCAGAAGAAAATCTAAATTGAAAGTTGAGCTGATGCACGATGGGACACACAAAGCAATTCATCTTACTGATGAGTCGCTTAAAGCCAAACTGCAATGGAGTGATAGGGAACACCTCTAACCATCGCTTGAGCCAGTTGAAACAAATTAATGGTTGGATAATTAAACGCAGATTATTGAGCAGATGTTTCCAACCGCTTTGATTGTTCCACCAGGGATGTTGAACAAATTGTTGAT
>NZ_JBYCCV010000296.1:0-1924 GCF_057473825.1 Aliterella sp. E5.1 | reverse complement strand
GTCCGTCAACCAACTTCAAGAAATCCTAGAGAGATTGCTCAATGAGGGAGAGCTAGTAATTAACTGGCACAGAAGTATCCAAAATAAAGGTGACAAAGTTATTGCAAATTAAATGTCTATTAGCTTAGCAGGACTATTATTCACCTCATAAATTGAGTTAATCCATTTTTTACCTGATAGTAGTTTTTAGCCTTAATTAGGTAGAATAAAATTAGGTTGCAAAACCTGAATATCTCCCTCGTTAACTGGGTAATCGCTTGTCATAAGTAGCACCGATCTAATATAGTAACGCTGTTCGCAAGATTCGATTACTGTCCAATGCGGATCTTGCAACTTACTATAAGGAATCATTTGTTCCTTTTGGTCATAATTAACTAGTTGAAAAACATCGCCGCCATTATTAACTAAAATTGCATCTTGAAAAAGATTAGCTGCTAGTTGAGACAAGCTTTGTAAGGTTGTACCGACATTATTACTCCATCCAGTTATATACATAGAGCATAATTCGCCTTGTTTGTCTATGCCTAAAATGCTATGACAATAAATTGCCTGCAAAAATACGATATTAACTGAACTACCAGATAAATAGTAAGTACCAGGATTACCACTATTAGACTCTTGATATCCCTTATCAGCTAAAGCTTTTTTGATAACATTTGCATCATTGCATAAGTCTCGCCATTGTATATTTATTGACTCGTGTCTCAAAGCTCTTGTAACAGTATCTATATTAATTTTTCCACGATCGTAAAACTGTCCTAGTCCCAAATCTAGCCAATAACCTACACTAGGTACAGCCGCAAATCTAAATACGTGGCGTAAATCGGCGAAACAGCCAGAAATAATCTGTGCTTCCAATTCTTGGTGAGATATAGGTTGTCCATTTTTGACAACTCTTTGCCCAGAAAATACAAATCGAACAGATGGATTTAGGGGGTTATTCGTAATTGTATTAATAGCTTGCCAGCCCGCTTCAGCTTGAATATCTTGATTTTTAAAACTTATTTTTTCTATAGCGGCTTGATTATATTCATCAATAACTACACAATCATAAGTTTGCGTTGCAACTGGCTCATTTTTTAAGCGAATTAATAAACCATCTTGTTTAAACCAAGCAATAAAATAAGAATTTTGAGTTAAATTACCATTAGTAATAACACTGGCAATTTGGTTATTACTAACTTGTTTATTTAATAAATAACGTACTTGATGTTCCCAAACAGAAATAGTACCTGTGCGTAAATCAGCGCCAAATAATTGTTTTCCCCTTGAATCAATAATACGATCTAGGCTCAGGCGCTCGCCAGCGCTGCATCCTCTAATAATTCCACTACCAAGGTTAAATTCTTTTTGGACTGATAATACAGGTTTGATTGCCTTTTGGTTGTAACGAATACATAAAATATGACTATTTATACCTCGGCGGCGACCTGCTGGGGTAATTTTTTGCTCGTCAGAAAGTGGGTTAGGCACAAAAGCAGCTGATATTAGCAAAACCCTGTAAACCTCAACATAAAAAATAGCTCCATGTTTGATGGCTCTAAATTATAGATAAATTTACTGCAAATAACTTACCAACCGTTAACCTAAGCATGGATATTAGACGACACTGTTAATGGCGGGTTAGAAGAGAGTATTGGCGGGTAGGTGAGACAAAGAAGCGATTCTAGACAACGGACGCTGAAAGAACCAAAAGTAGAATCAAAGCCAACCAAAAAGAAAGACACTAGAAAATCTCCCAGAAAAGAGAAAAAGCTAGTGTCAATAAAAACAATCCATTTATACCAGAAAAGAGCGTATATGAACGCAAGAAAAATTGGTTTGAATCAAACCAAAGCAGCGTATATCGCTGAAATATCTGAAAGAACGGGTCAACGTATCGAAGCAGGGCAACATCAACCCAATCGTGGCAAAGTCAAAAGTC
>NZ_JBYCCV010000295.1:0-1778 GCF_057473825.1 Aliterella sp. E5.1 | reverse complement strand
TTAGTGTTAGTCAAGATGGCAGCAGACTTTATGTAGTCAACGCCAAAAGTAATTCTGGTCCCAACCCTTCTAATAACCGCACTACGGAGGTAGGAGCAGCGCGGAACACTAATTTTAGAAATGACTACACTTGGGCTTTAGAAAAAGCGGGGATTTCGATAATTCCAGTTCCTAGTCGTAGAACCCTAGATAATCTATCTCAGCAAGTAGACAAAAATAATGGGTTGACCAACCGCCGTCAATACCCGATGATGAATTTTCTCAGGACTAAGATCAAGCACGTTATCTATGTAGTCAAAGAAAATCGCACCTACGACCAAGTTTTAGGCGACTTAGAGCGCGGTAATGGAGATCCGGCACTGACATTATTTCCAGAGCGGATTTCACCCAATCATCACAAGTTAGCCTCAGAATTTAGCATTTTTGACAATTTCTATGACAGTGGCGAATCTAGCGGAGTTGGTTGGAATTGGTCTACCTATGGTCGCACTACCGACTACACCGAAAAAACTCAATCAGTGCTTTATGGAAACGCTAATTTTAATGGCTTAACTTACGACTACGAGGGAACTACCCGCAACGTTAATCCAGCATTAGCGCAAACTTCTAGCACTCCATCCCAGATAAATACGCGCTTAACAGGACTATTAGATCCTTCGGGCAATTCTTCAATTTTGCCTGGAGATAAAGATGTTAATGCTCCGGAAGGAGACGGCGAACTAGACCAAAAATCGATTGGTGGTTATCTTTGGGATTCAGCGTTACGTGCTGGTAAGACGGTAAGAAATTATGGTTTCTTTATCGATCTCACTTACTATGGTACGACGCAAGCTGATCCAACCAAGAGCGATCCAACTAACCCATTGTACATCCCGATTTCTCCTACGCCTTTTACAGATAAGATTCCTCAAGCACCTGTCACAAAAAAAGTGCTGCTAGATAAAACCGATATCTACTTCCGGGGATACGACCAGAAGCATCCAGATATTTATTTGTTCAACGAGTGGCTGCGCGATTCCACTCAAAATGGACTGCCTAACTTAACGCTGTTAAGATTACACCACGATCACTTTGGCAATTTTGACAGTGCGATCGCGGGTTTAATACTGCAGAACTCCAAATGGCAGATAATGACTATGCTTTAGGATTGCTAGTTGAAAAAATTTCTAAGTCTCCTCAGTGGAAAGAGACAGCGATTGTCGTCATCGAAGATGATGCCCAAAATGGACCAGATCATGTAGATTCTCATCGTTCTTTAGCTTACATAATTTCTCCCTACAGCAAGCGAGGCGAACTTGTTAAAACTAACTACAACACTGTTAGCGTCCTGAGAACTATGGAAGATTTATTAGGGATACACTACGTTGGCATGAACGATGCTAATGCGGAGCCAATGGTAGATGCTTTTACGAGAGTACCCAACTTTACTCCTTACAAAGCTGTTGTACCAGGGAATTTGTGTACTACACCTGTAGACCCGAATCTCGTACCAGCTTGCAAAGATCCTCAAGCCGTGAAAACCCTAGCGATGCCTTTGTTACACGATCGCCAGTGGTGGACAAAAGCAACGGTAGGCTTCAATTTTGAAGTAGAGGACAAGCTGGATAGCGAGGTATTTAATCGCGTTTTGTGGGCGGGAATTAAGGGGGACAGCATACCTTACCCAACCAAGCGTAGTAGGGCAGATTTGCGCCAAAATCGCGCTCAGTTATCAGAAAAATGGGGAGCAAGCAAACGTATATCTAATAACTCTAAGTAGATTGACCGATTTTTGATAA
>NZ_JBYCCV010000294.1:0-1699 GCF_057473825.1 Aliterella sp. E5.1 | reverse complement strand
GACCTCGTAGAAAGGCTAGGGGAGGATATTGCCCATCAGAACTTTTGACAAGATGGGCAAAAATTCTCAGAACTTCAACATCACCCTCACTCCTTGACTCTATAAACCCTGCCAACGAGAATCAAACCATAGCTTGGATGGGTTCTATGAATAGAATTAATAGATAGCAGCACTACCCTGACTTGCTGCAACAATCCTCACACTGCTAGATCAGCACCATGAACGGCCTTACTTATAGGCTGCTACTAGGTTGAGAAAAGGGTAGAGCAGTTGCCAAACGAGCGGATTAACTTTACGTTGATAAAACCTAAGCGATAGGTTTTAATGGGATATAATCGGGCAAGTAATGGAAGTATTAAAAGATTCCAAGAAAAACCTTTACATCTATATCTACACCAATGACCATGACCCTGCCCATGTCCATGTTTTTAGCGGTAGGAGGAGCAGCTCCAACGAATGCGAGGCAAAAATCAATATTGGCACTAACGAAGCACCTCCTTCATTCGTGCAGATCTACAACATGAAAGGAAAGGTTGCGATTCAGGCACTACACCTTGTTGCGGAGAATCAAGACATGCTTTTAGAGAAATGGAAGGAGATACATGGTGGCTAAAAAGTGGAATCTCGAACAACTAACGCAAGAAAACCTGAAGAAACAAATAGAAACAGCAACAGAGGCAGGAAAAAATGCTGACGTTACTGAGCCGTGCGCCGAAGCAGTGCACTACGACAGGTTGGATAATCGAATCATTATCAAGCTAAGGAACGGCGCTATTTCAAGCTTCCCTCCTCATCTTGTTCAAGGGCTAGTGGGTGCGTCTCCAGAGCAAATCAATGACTTTTTTATTACCCCTGGTGGGAGAAGTATTCGCTGGGAAAGCTTAGACCTCGATTTCAGTATTCCTGGATTGGTCGCCAATATTTTTGGAACCAAAGAATGGATGGCTGAGCTAGGAAGACAAGGAGGACGAAAAACCTCTATCGCTAAAGCAGAATCGTCTCGTAAGAATGGCGCAAAGGGAGGACGCCCCAAAAAAGCTTCTCCACAAATAGAAGAAGAGGAAATTGCCCAAAAGGTCACAAAATCTCATTCAGCCATTCTAGACGTAACTCAACAGATGCTTGAAGACCCAGTTCAGCGGAAGCATGGCTTAGATTAGTAGAAGTAACTAGCAAATGCCCTCAGCCAGCCTGATAGACTCAGCCGTACTCAGGAGTGGGCAAAAGATTCCGGCTCCCAAGTGGTTTCACGATGCAACAGAAGCTCAGGGGATTTTACGCAAGACAATATTCTCTGCTTTGTGCTCACTGCCATAGCTTGTAAAGGTCCTTGTCTCCGATAGCATGAGACTTATCGGCCCACTGAGGATTTTTTTACCCTCACTGTTATAGAAGATGAAGATATCTCAACTGCGATCGCTGGTGGCAGTGGCAGAGCACGGTAACTTTAGTGAGGCGGCCCTGACGTTGGGCGTTTCCCAATCGGCTGTTAGTCACGCGATCGCTAGTCTAGAAGCAGAATTAGGAGTAGTGCTATTTACCCGAGGCCGTCAGGGAGCTCATTTAACCCCTGTGGGTGAGCAGCTAATTACTCAGGCCCACCAGGTTCTGGGGTTACTAGAAGAGATGGCAAAAACTGCCAACCTTGCCAGGGGCTTGCAGGGAGGGCAGGTCCGAGTCGCTTCCTTTCGCAGCGTTG
>NZ_JBYCCV010000293.1:0-1718 GCF_057473825.1 Aliterella sp. E5.1 | reverse complement strand
CAATTCCCTGCAGCTGACCTGAGTGCCAGCGTAGGGCTTGATAGTCTGCAATCAGTCCGGTGCCAAATTGCCGATAATGATGGGTGAGATCTTCCAGGGAATCTGCCCAGTCTGAAAATTTTTGTAGGGGAAACTCATGGGCACTCCTGCGTCGATCAGGTGTCCAGGTCAGGATACTCAAATCCTGGCCCACAAAAGCTTGAACCCACTGACTGATCGATTGACTATACCACTGCCAGAGCGTTTGCAGGATTTGCAAATCGTGCCGAGCTGCGGCTATCAGGGCTGAGGGCAAATCTTCCAACTCAGCGTTTTGAACTTGGCGGGTAAAAGAATTCTCTGCCTTGAGAGTTTGAATCACGAGGTAGTCCTGCCAACTTTGACCCCCTTCAGCCAAAGCTCGAAACCACTGACCATAGGCTTGCAGACAATGCAGACGCTGGTTAAGGGAAAGTGGGGGCTGGGAGGAGTCACTGCTCCATAACAGAGTCGCTTCACTAAGCGCCTGTAGCAGATTTAGATAGGTCGATCCAGGCGCAGCCGCTAAAACATCCTGGTAAATCAATAAAGATGCTGCTCGTTGTCGAAGCTGGAGAATGCAACCAGCAGCTTGGGAATCAATCAACGGCGTTAAACTTCCTTTAGGGTTATCAACCTACTGCCAAATCATATATAGTTCCAGGAACGTCTAGGATTTTGGTTGCAACCAAAATTGGTTCCCCCTTTAATTTAGAGGGAACCAGTACCAGCCTCAAGAACGCTTGATCAGGCTCGGACAAAGTAACTGCTTAGGCTTTCATTCATGTCGGGTCAAGAGCTAGTTGCTAGCAGGCTCTTCAGCCGGGTCGGCAGGAGATTCCATTTCACCTGGGGCCATCGGCTCTTCTTGAATACCCCCTGCTTCGGGCTCAATCGTCCCCGCAGGAGAAGTCTCTTCAGAGGGGGATTGGCAGGCTCCCAGGATGGTTGCCAAACCAAGCATCAGGAATAGACTAACAAACTTCAATTTCATAGTAATTATCTCCAGGATCTGATCCCAAATTTGAACTGCGTCGGTACTCAATAGAGCATAAAATTAAAAGGTGAAAAATCCGGGAATAAGTCGGGCGTCACTCCAGAAAGTACTGATAAAACAGACTAAATCTTCTGATTTCCTAGGCTTTTAAGACTATCATCGTCTGTCCTGGGTAGGAGGTTTGTAGGATTTTTTCACTGAGTCTCAACTCTAAAAGAAACAATTTTCCAAGGGTCAATCTAGTCAGCCTGATTTAAATGTATTTATGGATAAAGTTCAAACTTTGCTCTTGAAAGCAGCAGTTGCATGGGTAAAGCTAGGTCTAGCATAGATTGAGATTTATCTGTTCAGGGAAGCTCAAAAGATCTAGTGTTAAGGCAGGAGCAGCTGCTCGAAGTATAGAACTTTGCCTGAAATAGATTTGATGTTATTAAGCGAGGGGGGAAGGCTTTTTACCGGGGGTGCAGCCTACCAGAACTCTAGATCTACCAATGTTTTGGGAAGGAGTTAAGTATATGAACTTTCTCGAAGTACAATTTTCGCTGCGGGGGCGGACGCTTCCTGCTGATCATGGCTATTTACTCTATTCAGCATTAAAGAAAACAGTTTTACAGGAAAAAGATTTACCTCCGGATGTCCTGCTGAGTAGTATTCCTGGAGTCCCCGATCGGGATGGAATGATTTATCTAAATCGGACATCTCG
>NZ_JBYCCV010000292.1:0-1943 GCF_057473825.1 Aliterella sp. E5.1 | reverse complement strand
ATCCAAACAAAATGGAGCTGACGGGAGTCGAACCCGTGTCCGCTTTGGCTATTAGCTCCTCATTCATTCACAGGCTTAGCTGCTCTAGCCCTTGCAGCGGGGATCGTCCCTTATCCCGGACGATGGGATGCTCTGGTAAAGTTCTTAACTAGCAGATCGACCAGAGGCAATCAACTAGAGCATCCGTTGAGGTTTTGTCCATAGCCCTTAACGGAGTCAGACTACAGACGCTCGTCGTTTGATCAACTAGTCGTTAGGCAATAGCAACTGCCTTACGAGCCCGAGCAAAAGGTACGATGTTGTTCGCATGTACTGATTTTGAGCCTTGGATTTACGAGAGATGACTCACTCTCGGCCTGAATCACAAGGGTACGGTCACCAAAACGTCGAAACCGTTTCAGCCCCATGTATCTTGATTCATTATAGTTCGAACAGGGCGGGAGTGTTAGTTCGGGTCTCTTGCCCCTCAGGGTTGCTGGGGAAGATCAAACTTATGTCAAACTAAAAACAACTTCATCATCAGGTTCCTGGGAATGGCAAGCCTCTTTGATCAAGACTTTCAATATTCAGATAGGGCAAAAATGGTCGCACGGGAACTACGGGGATTTCTTTATCCCTTGTACGAAGAGCTCTTAGAAGAAGGATATTCTCCCAGAGAGATCACAGGATTAGTTGCCAATGCAGCGA
Source organism: Aliterella sp. E5.1 (assembly GCF_057473825.1). NCBI lineage: Bacteria > Bacillati > Cyanobacteriota > Cyanophyceae > Chroococcidiopsidales > Aliterellaceae > Aliterella > Aliterella sp. E5.1. The sequence goes on along the minus strand of NZ_JBYCCV010000292.1, from coordinate 1,256 downwards.
TCAAGGCTGAGAATGAACTGATTGCTGCCTGGGAGGCTTCTAAAATTCCCTCTAAAAAAACCTGATTCAGGAGTGATTCCTTGATTCGACCAAAAATCTAGAAGTTGAGAGGTTCCGAGAGCGGATTTGCCTAGCAGCTATCCGCACTTTCTCGATAAACTGTCTATAGCATCTGTAAAGAGAAGGAATGAAATGAGACTCAAGTCCTGGGAGTCGCCCCGCAGCGGCAGACAACGGAATACGAAATCCAAACAAGCCTCAGCCCGGCTTCGACAACTCAAGAAACGCAATCAGCAACTGCGCAAGCACCTTAAAGCCCCTGATCAACCAGGGGCTTTTTTAGGGCTTAAAACTCTCTAAGGACTAGATTATTGACTGAGAGTTGGTCACAGTTAAACCAGCACATCTACTTAGAATGCCTTGGATGTACACTTTTGAGCAGCCATAGCGCCGCAGCAATCCCGACAAAGTGGGCCGCAATCACGTTGATATTGGCCTGGATTACAAACACATCAAGGGGGCGGATAATCCTTTCAGGGTTATAGACTGCTAGGCCCGTGGGTTGAGTCAGGGCTTTAGCCAGGAGTAATCCGGCTGCTGCTTCTGCCCCTAATATGGTTAAGAACATCCCCACAACACTCACGGTTAAGCTGATCCGCAGAATTTTAATCGTATTTGCTTTTTTAGGGCGCAGGCTGGGATTGGGATCTTCCAACCGTTTAGCAATTCGTGTGTACCGGAAGGCCAGAAAAGCGCTGACGAATAGCACCAGAACCCCGCAAATGGCAAGAAAGATGCCAAAACCAGTCCCAGGATTCGTGGCCTTTTCGTTAAGCTCCTGGCTAGGAATAGTTGAGAATAAGATCGCCACCCCGGAAACCGCGCCCAGGGTCAACTGCAGACCCAGGCTAATCCAGCCAACGACTCGAAACATCGTCGCAATTTGTTGCGTGGCCGGGGAAGACTTGACAGTAGAGCTTAACTTTCTGCTCATGTTGGTTCCCAGAGAAAGAAATCACAATACCCCTTCTCCAAAAGCATAGCTTGACTGACAACGTAGACGAAATTAACCCGTATACCTGATCTCTTAGTCGGGCAGGTCATACTGAGCCACAATCTTCTTGGCATACTCTGGCACGTGGGCTTCTAGTTTCTCGGGATAGTTCCGTTTTACATACAAATAGTTGCGGGTAAAGTGAGAATCAATTGAGAAGCGGGCGTACTCCAGACCCTTGGGGCCAATTTTCTCAATCACC
>NZ_JBYCCV010000291.1:0-1959 GCF_057473825.1 Aliterella sp. E5.1 | reverse complement strand
ATCTTTGGACAAGGTTGAAGATGAACTTAGCTTAGGTCTATTAGAACTTTGTGCTGACCCAGACCGTCTTCGCTCTCTAACTTTCTTCCCTCCTCTATAGCTACTTTGTTAGAACGCAACTTGGTATCAGTTGTTTGGCGTTCTAATTTTGTGGAGAGTGCGATCGCGCTCTAGATTGTTATAGCTTCTTATTACCGAAGCAACTGCTAAACTTGGACATCAACGCATACGCAAATTAAGCACGCCTATTAAATAAGACATCAATTAATTGTTTTAAATAATAGATGTCTGCGTAAACTTACCTGTTAATAGTTTTACTTTATTTGCTTGATTCAAATACATCAGTAGAAAAGCTGAAATCTATACTAGACAAGGGGAAATGTCATCTGTAGATTCATCATTAAAATAATCTTTTCTCGATATTTCTTAGATTTTTATTGGTGTTCAATTTAAATGTAATTTCCGTAGTTGCCCTGCGCTTTTTCTGATTGGGAGTGAATACGATATGGTATATAGCACATCATGTGCTGCATCCCGCAGCAAGCTCTGGAGTTCATAAAGTCAGATGTAGTCAAGATATCCAACATTATCAACGCATTGTCGTGGCTCTCAAAGAAACCATAGAGATAATGGAAAATATCGATAAAACAATCCCTAGCTTTCCTATTCAGTAAAGAAGGTATTTATTATGACAATCAAAGAATTGCTGCTGCAAGAAATTGAATCATCTTCCGATCCGCTTCTAGAAGAAACACTTGATTTCCTGCGCTTCCTCAACACTAAGCTTGGGTCAACACAACCAGAAGCCCACACAGAAGTATCAGATAGCCAAGTTACCACCCAAACCGATAAACCTGTTCAGTCTACAGGACAAAGCCTTCTAAAGCATCTAAAATCTATCGGTACTTGGGAAGGAGATGACTTTGAAGAATGTCTTGAGATGGTATATGCCACTCGTGGTAAAGCCAAATTCTACTACGATTCCAATCCCTTTGATGAGTAATGTATTTACTAGATACTAACCACTGTAGCGGCGCAATTCTAGGTAATTCTAACATCCTGCGTCGGAAACTGAAAATACTGCGATCGCTACCTGTGTAATCGTACAAGGCGAACTGATCTATATGACAGAACGTTCTCAACGAAGAGAGGGAAACTTAGCCTTAGTTCACCGCTTTCTACAAGGCATATACACTTACAACATCGATGGAGAAACGGCTGACATTTACGGACAAATAAAAACAGCGCTATTTAACCAGTTTGCACCCAAAGAAAAAAGCAAACATCGGAAAACAAAAATCACTGACTTAGGATTTGATGAAAATGACCTTTGGATTCCTGCTGTTGCCTTACAGCATAATCTTACAGTTGTTTCAGGTGACAGCGACTTTCAACGAATTCAATAAGTAAGAACACTATCTCTAGAATCCTGGCTTTAGTAATGCTCTACCAAAATTCTTTGCAAGCTAAGAAAGAATCAATCTCTAAAGTGCTTTTTAGCTAATCGTCAATCGACAAAAGATAGTGTTCTACCATTTCCTCCGCTTGCAGAGCCAAAATAGCCCGCCGCTCTACCAAAGGCTTGCGAAGAAAAGCTTTTCGCTCATCCAAAGTAAGGCTACCTGTATTTTCAGTTCGGTTATTGCTATCCAATGCAAATAATTTCTGTTTAACTAATTCTCGTTCTGCTGGCGAGAGACTAGCGATCGCTTGAACAATCGAATCTACAAATTGAGTATTCATGCACACTCTATCTCAGAAATGTGACTCTATTATAAATTCACAAGCATCTAACTTACTCACAAGCAAGACAAATCAGCACTTTTATGAACTATAGAACCCATTTGACATCTCTAAAAGGCGGCAAGTCGCTTAATCATTAACCTGACGAAGCAGAGATTGAGCTTCGTGGTGGCATTGGTCAAGGTGCGCTCAAAGTTCTTAACGAGGATCTTACAT
>NZ_JBYCCV010000290.1:0-1775 GCF_057473825.1 Aliterella sp. E5.1 | reverse complement strand
TAATGACCGAATTACTGACAGAATAAAATCAGCTATTGAATTGCCTGACCCTGCAAATTCTCCATCTACATCTACTGAGGAGAAACAAATAGCTTCTGAAGTTACTATTGCTGAGAATGGAATTGTTACGACAGCAGAAGAAATGGAGGCATTCTATATTGTTAAGTCAATTCTGAGAGAGGTGATTGATATTAGTTGTGTCCAGTACAAAGATACGAAAAGCTACTTTGGCATAAATCTAAATGGCAAAAGTTTTAAAACTATTTGCCGATTCCGGCTTAGTTCAAATAAAAAAATCATTGGTCTTCTTGATTTGGAAGGGAAAGAAGCAATGAAAACTATCTCAAGCCTAGATGAAATCTACGGAGTAGCGGAGCTTTTGAAAGATCGAGCTAAGTACCTAAGTGTGGAAAGCTATCCCCAGCCTTCTACACAGACATAGAAACTGAAATGAAGTACGACTTTTCTAATCTGCTAGTGTCATTCAACAGGGCTTTTTGCCTCAAGCCTTGGTGTTTTCTTATCTGTGTCTACTCTGCTATCAGTCACGCTATCATCAAGCATTATCTGTTGACTTGCATTCACTAACTTGACAATCCTTCAGCAGTTGATCGAAAGTATTTTTCTGTAAAGCCAAAAACTTATACAAGCAAACTGCTCTTGGGTTGTTCCAGTTTCTAGAGTTCAGCATTTCGGTGTAGCTAGTATTCGCTGCTTGACCCCACTGCTCCTCAGACAAGCACCCTTTTTGGTTAGAGATCGTCATGTCACAGAAACAACCTAGTGGAACTAGGCAAGAGTAAGTTTCTATATCGACATCGTTCCATTGGATAAAGACTTTCTCAAATCTCCATCTGTAACCTTTCCATTTCATGCTTTGAATTGAGTCTGCAAGGCTCGATACTAACCCTACTAATTGGTCAGCAATTTGTTGATTTAATTCACCTTGAGGTGTTAGTAGATTACTGTACGAACGATTTCGGAGGAATAAGAACGCAGTCGATTCTCTAACGTAATATCGCTTGTTCTCAGCTTTCAATATCTCGATTTCCAGACCTTCTTCTGGATACACCATAATTCCTTGTAACTTTCTTACTTCACCATCCATAAGCTCCTCCAACTCCGACCAAGTTTCAGTAAGTGAGTGATTGAGATATTTGTCTCTAGCGTGTTCAACTACCATACAGTCACTTAGATTTGCTAGCGTCACAGCCAACTGCATGGAAGGCAAATGGTGCAATATAAAAGTCGAGTTATCAAGCCTTTGTATGCTAGAGGTGGTTGCCAACTCTACGGTTTTCGCTTGCTGGGAAAATGGTAGCTTTAAGCCTGCCCGCTCAAAGGTTTGAAAGTCTTTGAGACAATAAGTTTCAACACTTAATAACGACACTCGTTGTAGTTCCTTTGGGTGATTTTCCAAGTAATTCAGGAACTTCCAATCAAGACAGATAAACTGTATTGCCCAAGGATGGTGTAAGTAAGTCAACACTGTAGCGGGTAAATAGCTTCCTTCCGGCTGACCGCAAATGTCTTCACATATCTTCCAGCACCCTGCTTTTAAGTCCCAACGCCGACCCTTCCCGTAGGCTTTGCTATAAAGAAAATCGAGATCGTTAATGTTGACAGCGATTTTTACGTTGTAGTAGCGAACATTTTCGATTACTTCTTCGCTGTAGCCGATGATGACAGAACGAATATAGGGAAAGAGTTGAGTTTTGTTATTTAGAACTTTTAACAGTCGAATCAATTCCTGTCCAGGTGCAGAAGACTTTGGT
>NZ_JBYCCV010000289.1:0-1892 GCF_057473825.1 Aliterella sp. E5.1 | reverse complement strand
CCCTCGATTATTTACGTGCTGCCTCTAATTTCAGTACATCTGAAGCCAAACGAACTCCGCCGGAGGGTCTTCGTACAGACGGTACAGTGAAGTGGGAGATTGTAAATACAGGAAAGTTTCTAGAAGTAGACGAGTATGGCAAGATTGTTACTTACGGAGTAAATCAATAATTAAGAAAAATTAAATGGAGAAATATTGCTATGGGGCAGTCTGAAATGGAAGCATTTGAGCAAAGGCGACTTGCCGAACTTAAAAGCCGTTTGTTCGCTCACGAGCAAGCTATGAAAGACGAACGTAGTAAACTTTGGCATAGCGAAAAAGGGTCGCAAGAAGAATATGTAGTCTGGGATAGGTTAGAGGTTCTCTCAACGTATATTTTTGGATATGCCTCCCAGATCGCCACAAAAGGTTGTACACGTCAGGAGCCTCATGAAGTTATCAATCACTTACACAAGCTAAGTATCTTCAATGTAGAGTGCATCATGAAATGGTATCCTTCAGCAGTAGAGGAGTATCCAAAAATTAAGCAGTTTTTCGAGCTGCTAGACTATATGCGTCTACTAACTATCGATTACATCCAGCGGTATCGACTACAAGAACCGCAACAAAGTGAAGGAACGAACTTACCACGTTCGCTAGTTGAATAAACCGGAGTATAAATGCCTGCAACTTGATAAATTGGCTCTGGCATCTTCATTTAGATAGTCTTTTAGTGCATAAATTTAGTTACACGCTGCCCAAGGATACAACCACTCCTTGGGCTTTGCTTTAAAAGTAAAAAAAGAAATAGGACTGATAAAAGAAGGAGCAGATAGGCAAGCACGTCTGGTTCAAATCCTTTAATTCATATGACCTAGTTGGGTCAGCAAGCAGTTTTAAAGGGTTCTCTTAAGAGGCCATTTATAAAGAAAAAATAAAGGTAAAGGGATTGATAGCAAAAAGTTCTTACCATCACTCTTAAGATGTTCAATCTATGCCCAATGACTAGAAAAGCCTACAAAAGCGACCTCACAGAGCAAGAATGGCGAATTATTGAACCATTAATTCCCCCTGCCAAACCAGGAGGGCATCCGCGTACTGTAGATATGCGTGAGGTAATTAATGCCATCTTTTACGCACAGGTTGTTCCTGGGAGATGCTACCACAGGATTTCCCACCCTACTCAACAGTTTACTATTACTTTAGACGCTGGCAAAAACGTGGAGTGTGGCAGGAGATAAACCAGGCTTTGCGCCAACAAGTACGTCAACAATTAGCTAAAAACGCCTTGCCAAGTGCGGCTGTTGTTGACAGTCAGTCTGTAAAAACGACGGAAAAAAGGGGAGGTGTACGGCTTTGATGGTGGCAAATTAGTTAAAGGACGTAAACGTCACATTGTTGTGGACACGCTGGGATTACTGATGAGTGTGGTGGTAACTGAAGCCAATGCTCCAGAGCGATTAGGAGCAATAGTCGCATTAACCGAACCAACTTGTGACTGGCAACAATTAAAGTTAATTTGGGCAGATTCGGGATATAGTGGACAGAATTTTAGTTCGGTAGTGATGGTCGTTTGTGGTGCATCTGTCGAAATCATTAAACGCATTAGTTCAGGATTTGAGGTCTTACCAAAAAGATGGGTGGTAGAAAGAACATTTGGTTGGTTAGATCGCTATCGTCGATTGAGTAAGGATTATGAACTTTTACCAGAGGTGAGTGAGTCGATGATCTATGCATCTATGGTGCGATTAATGCTCAAGCGATTAACTTCTTAATCTTCGCTTTATAAATGACCTCTAACTGGTGCAAGATGTGAGTTAACTTGGCAGTGTCAGTTTTACGCCAGTAATAGTTACTGTAGTTAAGATCGATTTCATTAGCTATTTCTACCGCATCAACGACATTTGTACCTA
>NZ_JBYCCV010000288.1:0-1803 GCF_057473825.1 Aliterella sp. E5.1 | reverse complement strand
GCCACGATTATATTCTCAATGCCATCGGATTAGTCCCTGGTCGAGAGCTAATTAAACAGTGGTTGAAAGCAGGATACGTAGAAGCGGAGATGTTTCACCCTACGGAGCAAGGAGTACCGCAAGGGGGAATTATTAGCCCCGTACTTGCTAATATTGCTTTGGATGGTTTAGAGCAATTATTAGCAGAATATCGCCAAATAAAGCCATATAAGAGCGGTACGTATAAATCTCAGCGTTACGGTTATATACGCTACGCTGACGATTTCCTAATTACGGCTGAAACTAGGGAAGACATTGAAGCAATTGTTCCCAGGGTTGTAGAGTTCCTACAGGTAAGAGGTTTGGAACTGAACTCTGACAAAACCAACATTGTTCCTGTGGAACAAGGGTTTAATTTTTTGGGTTTTCATGTCCGACAGTTCCATGGTAGTTGCTACACTATACCCCAGAAAGAAAAAGTCAAAGACTTTCTCCAAGGTATACGGGACTGGCTAAAAGCCAACAAGCAAGCCGCTCCTGAGACAGTTATCTACCACCTCAATCCTATTCTTAGAGGCTGGGGCAATTACTATAAACATAGTGTCAGTAAACAGGTGTTTAGCTACGTAGACCACGAAATCTGGAAAGCTCTCTGGAAATGGTCACTGCGTAGACATCCGAATAAGGGCAAGCGATGGGTCGCCAATCGATACTTCAAAACTATCAATGGCAGAAAATGGAACTTCGCAGCAACGGTAAAAGACTGCCGGGGAGAATGGACTACTATTACCCTGACTTACTTGCCGGAGATTAGTATTCAACGGCACATTAAGGTCAAAGGCACTGCATCTCCTGATGACCCAGAGCTAAAAGACTACTGGCAACAACGTCGAACCCGACATGGGAAAACTTATTGGGATAAAGGGTCAAAGCTCTACAAAGTAGCATTAAACCAAAATTGGCGTTGTCCAATCTGCCACGAACACCTTTTCAATGGAGAAGCATTGAACACCCATCATCTCCTGAGTGTTGCAGACGGAGGCACAGACAGGGCAGAAAATCTTATTCATCTGCATACAGCTTGCCACCGTCATCTGCATCTGAGAAAAACTCCCTGAGTAACTGGATGCTTGAGCGGCTTGAGGGGAAACTATCACGAGCCGTTCTTAGGGGAGGGGGACACGGCGACGTGTGCCTCCTTACCCGACAAGATAGCTCAAAACTCTTATGCTATAAGCTTTTCAGAGCGTAAAAACTAAGCGGGCGGTCGCGGCTGAGGAGAATATTGTAGCCTTTAGGGGGTAAGAACATGGTGTTCTGGAAACAAAATTGCAGTTTCTCACGCTCAAGTTCTTATGTGGTACGCTACTGCTGTATCAATTGAAGTGTAAGTCAATTGATACAGCTTTGCCCCTAGTAACTATGACGATTGTTGGTGGTTTATCAAGTTTTTAACGTAACTTTCTGCTCCACTGCTCATTTCATATCTTCCCTTTTAAAGCTGACTTTTTGTTCTGACCTGTTTATAGAATGTTTCCATTGCTTCAATGAAGGAGTTCTCGCGGTGCCAGAATGCAGGAAACTCGCCCTGTTTTTTCACCGGAATGCCGGAAACGAGGGTTTGTGGGAGCGGTTCAATGGTCGGAGGGAGCCGTTTAGTACCGTGCCAGAAGTCGCGTAACCCTGTCATGGTGCTTGGAGAAACTGTTAAGGGTCGGGTGTAGTAGGACAAAACAGATTGAGGATCGCGTTGCGCGAAACGTTGTATTTCCGCAGAGAGTGCCTGCCCCAAAGGAGATTTGACCAGTTCAGAGTGTAAATCCT
>NZ_JBYCCV010000287.1:0-1758 GCF_057473825.1 Aliterella sp. E5.1 | reverse complement strand
ACCAGTATCATCCCAGCGAATCAGGGCACCTTCTTCAGCACAAGCATCAGCTAAGTCACCATCGAGCACAACCCGGCGACCAAGTTCTTCTCCACCAGGATTTAAAGCATCTGTGGAGTAAATAGTACCGGCAGGGCGTCCATCGTACAAAGATTCTAGGTAAAGACTATAGGGAGTATTTCCCTTGAATAAAAAGTTAGCCCGTGGCTCTGGCACAGCATTGCCTGGGGTGCCTAAAAAGTCTTGATCACCACCTGTGTTATCCGTATAACTAGAGGGGTCAGTAACACTTTGCGGCTGGTCAGAGGGCTTAGTTTCAAAAATTAGAGGAGTTTTCTCCTGGGTCTCTAAGTTAAGAACGCCAAAGGTTTATTGGTAGACACCATGGGATTCTTTAAAGTCAAAGTCAAGTATTGTATCTTCAGGAAATTGAATATCCTGGCCAAGAGTTAGCTCTGCTGCTTGAGCTGGAATCAAGCAACTACTTGTGACTCCGCCCAACACAATCCCAATTAGAACTGGTAATCTTGAGCGACTACGCTTAAATTTTAGTTTTATTCTTCTATTCATAAACCTGAGCCTCTTAATAAATTCCCTAAGCGAAGTGATGGGATAGAGATGATATAGATCATGCTTGGCGCAATTTTTCAGGATGAGATGAGTTATTTACTCTCAGGATCAACGGTCAGGAATTAGGCTTCAATCCTGCAGAATAATGCTTTATTTAGATTGCAAAGGTTTAGATGCGCCAAGCACCTATGCTGGGTAACCTTTCATCCTAAAAATTTAAACAAATCTAATTTCTCTCATGAACTATCTCGAATCTAATCCGATCAAGGAGAGAATGGTTGCCAAATTGGCACTTTTTTTGCAAAGACTTGCCATATAATTTCTTTCAGAAAAGAAATTATACTCACTTTTACTATTGGCAGGTGCTTAGGAACAATTACTTTAAAAATTCGTCCAGTCCATCTGCTGGTCATTATACCTTGAGAGGGTTATATAATTTCTGGTTCCTGTCGTTACCTGCTAAACCTATATTCCTGAATACCAGACCTTTATATGAATCTATCTCTCCCTAGAAGGGTGAGGAGAACGCAACTCAGCGATCTACAGTCTTTTTTTAGTATTACTCTCTCATCAACGGGAAGCTGGCAGCGGGCCTAATTTCTATCTATATTTATATTAAGGCATGGTGTCTTTAGCATTAAGTTGGGCATTCTAAAGTTTGCCATTTCTCGTATTTAGGAATATTGAGGCAGAGCTTTGAAGCAGACAAGTTCTAAAATCTCAAAAAAAGTTCGAATTGGGGAAATACTTGTCCAGAAAGGATTGCTTAACTCGTTGCAGCTAAAGCAGGCCCTAGCAGAACAGGGGAGTAGGGGTCAGAAGCTGGGTGAGGTTCTGGTCCAGAAAGAATTAGTTACTCGACCACAGTTAGTCAAAGCCTTAACAGAACAGTTTTTCAAGAACTTTTTGGCCACGTTGTTGCTGTCTCTAGGAACTTTAACTGCTACATCTCCCTTAGTAGGGGCTCAAGGAACTTCTAAACCTGACCCTAACCTGAGGACGAGTGCTTCTTTACAGATCGGCTGGGTTAAGTGGCAACACCGTAAACGAATTAATCTTCGAGAAGAACCTTCTACGAGTGCTACAATCTTGGCTCACCTGAAGCCAGGGATGAAGGTCAATATTCTCAGGCAGATTCTTCCTTTTGGATCGAGTCATTCAGCTTGGTACAAGGTAGAAAGCCAAGGT
>NZ_JBYCCV010000286.1:0-1965 GCF_057473825.1 Aliterella sp. E5.1 | reverse complement strand
GCCACAGGCCAAGGACTCTAACAAAACTAATCCAAAGCCCTCTAGAGACTGGCTGGGAATTACAGTTAGGTCTGCAGCTTGATAAGCAATGGGCAACTGCTCATCCGGTAAAAACCCCAGAAACCGGACATGGCTATCCAGGCCCAATTCTCTTGCCTGTTGTTCCAATGAATCTCTCAAGGGACCTTTACCCGCGATCGCCAGCCACAGATCAGGAACTCTAGACTTGACTTGGGCTAAGGCACTTAACAAGCTGTCAATACCCATGCGACGAACCAAACGACGCGGTGTAAATAAAATCAACCGATCTTGAGGCCAGCCAAGCTGTTGACGCGCCTGTTGACGGGTTAAATTGGCTTGGAACCGTTCAGTGTCGACCCCACCAGGAATAATATTAATTTTGCTCCAGGGAACCTGATATTGCTGATGTAAAATTGTCCCAAATGCTTTGCTTAGAACAATAAAGCGATCGCACTGGCGGTAAACGCTTTGCTCAACCCAATGCTTGAGCAACACACTTAGTTTGCTAGAGCCTTCTTGCTCACTTTCCAAGGCCCAGGGTCCATGGAATGTAAATGTCAAGGGAATATCTTTTGGCAAGGTAGACAGTAAAGGTAGACCGTAAAGGGCAAAATGTAAGTTAACAGCATCTGGTTTAATCAAGTTTCTGTTTAAGAAGTTAGAGTGAGCAGACCAGAGTCGGTTTAGTAGAGGACTATCGGGTTCAGCCAGATTTGTTAACTTGACTGGAGTGTCAATGGGAGTTTTAGGGAGTCCCACCCCGCATAACTCAACTTGATCCTGTCTTGCCAGGCAATGGGTCAGCTCATAAACATAACGATTAAGCCCACCAGCAACCCTCGGAAACCAACTATTACCAATACAAAGGATAAAAGAGTTGGCAATATCATTAGCCATAAATTTAACTTTTTGCTTTATCAAAGTTTACTGGATCACCACTGACACGCCAGGTATATCCAAACTGAGACATAGTTGGTTTCATAATTTGCTCGACTTCATCCAGTACATCTTGATCCAAGAAGCTTTTCCATTTGTTGATCCGGGATGGATCCGCAGTTCTTAATGCATATGATGCAACTAATTCAGGTTCTTCTAAATCCAGAAAGCCAGCTATCTTATTAACTTCTTCATGGGGGTGATTTACTAAATCTTCATAGCGCACCTCTAAATAGTTCTCTGATGGCAATTTTCTACCTTCGCTAGTAGCTATTTTTAGCGTCTCGACCCATTGTTTTGCTGATCGGGTGTATGAGGATTCATTTGAACTTTCACGCCATCCCGGCGGTCGTGCGCCCCAGTAATTTAAAGGTTGACCAACAATTCTTTTAAAGATTGAGCCTATACGATAGGAATACAGATGCCATTCCCAAACAGGAATACGCTTAGCTCGATTTATAACTTCTCTCCAAATAACAGATTTAGATGGTGTAAGGCTATTATCAATTGACCGAATAACTGAACGACCATCCCTAATAATAAAGATAATCTTTGCATCAGGAAAAACAGCTTTTATAAATGGGATTCGAAGACTATTTCTTGGGGTTTTATCGCAAATGCGTTTCTTGTGACTCTTTCTAAGCAGCTCCGTAAATCTTCCTCGAATATGTTTTTGAATTTTAGGAGTAAGATCATCTTCTGTTAAAACATCATTATCTTTGCTAAAGTTCCCCCACATCCAAACGTTGTTAGTTTCGCCTAAAAATTATAGTATCGGGATGCTGAGCAATGACTTTTGCAAGCCAAGTTATCCCAGAATGGGGAACTCCAAGAACAAATATAGGTTTTTCAACTTTCATTATCAAGCTCCATAAAGTAATTAACAAATGAATTTCACCTAAGCGCCAAGTCCGCCGTGCCGGTCGCCACGTCTAAAACGCGCAGGGCTCCCCCTGCAAAGGCCACCCGGGTAGCCTCGCGGCGCCACAAGCGGTCGATGCCTAAGCT
>NZ_JBYCCV010000285.1:0-1915 GCF_057473825.1 Aliterella sp. E5.1 | reverse complement strand
GAATTGGGAGCTGGGGACTGCTGGATTGGACTGAGCTTAGCAAATTCAAGCGGATTGATCCTAGCAGCACGAGTGGGCAAACACAGCGATGAATTGATTGAGGAGTTGGTTGTTAGCACCGAAGGCAGAGATATAGTCAAATCTGGTGTATGCGACAAAATTAGGCAGCCTCCTGATTAGAGATCGTTTTTTCTGCACAGACAACGCGAACGCCATCTTTGAACTGAACGCCATTAATCACATCGCCGAGATACTTAAACCCTCGAATTCGAAGCCAACGCTTCTGAGCACTCTGAACTAACTTAAACACCAGCGGCAGAATCGTGCCTTTGGAGACGGCTCCTCGGGTCTGGTCGGTTCGTAATCGAACGGTGGCAAAGGTCGATTCATAATCCCTTCGGGAACGCTTCGCGAACGGATTGGTCGAGCGAATATGCTTCCAATGCTCAGCCGGAAAATCATAGAACCTCAGCAGTACGTCGCGGTCTTTAGCCAAACAGTCAGTGGCCTCAGGATACTTAGCCTGGTAGGTCTTGATAAACCGGTTTAACGCCTAATTGGCATCGGTTTTGGTCTGTGCTCGATAGATTTCCCATAGGGCTGATTTGGCGTTTGGTTGGAGCTTTTTGGGCAGCTTATTGAGCACGTTGGCGGTCTTATGTACCCAGCAGCGCTGTTTCTGGGTCGTGGGCCAGACCTGAGGCAGAGCCTTCCAGAACCCCAATGCACCATCGCCAATGGCAAGCTGCGGGTCATCGTGTAACCCCTGGTCCTGGAGCGTCAGCATCAATGACTTCCAGCTGAGTTCTGATTCTCGGTAGCCTGCCGCCATGCCTAACAACTCTTTTTGGCCTGTATCGCTCAGGCCGATTATCACCAGGATGCACTGACGCTCGTGCGCTCGGATATTGAAGTAGATGCCATCGGCCCACACATACACATAGCGCTTGTGCTTCAGAGAACGCCCCTGCCACGCGTGATGCTCACAGCCCCACTTCGCCTTCAGCCGACTGATAGTAGCCGCCGATAAGCCCTTGGCTTCTGGCCCCAGCAATGCCGATAGGGCCTCACCGAAGTCCCCGGTCGAAACCCCTTTGAGATACAGCCAGGGCATCACCTCCTCCATACTTCGAGTGCGTTTAAGGTACGGCGGTAGTAGCTGTGAGGTGAACTTGATGCCGCTGCTATTGCGGTCTCTCACTTTCGGCACTTGGATAGCCACTTCGCCAATCCCTGTGGTGATAGTCCGTTCGGGCAGATACCCGTTGCGCACGATGATTTGGCGACCTCTGTCGTCTCTGAGCCCTTGATATTGAACGAGAAATTCATTTAGTTCTGCCTCCACGGCTTGCGCAATGATTTGACGCGCTCCCTGTCGCACTAACTCACTGAGTGCATCGCTAAAGCTTTCCTCAGACTCTGGTGTTTTGAATTCGACTAGCTTATCTTGAGTCATGGTGTATTACTTTTTCTGGTACTTTTGCTTGTCCAGAAGGATACGCCTTTTTTTGTCTCCTACGCTGTACACCAGAAATAGTTATAACTCCTTGCATAGCCGCTTTGAGAAAAAATACGGTTGTTCCTGATTGCGTCAGCGAGTCAAGCAGGCGACCGATACGGTCATCATTGAGATGACTGGCCTCAATACCGGGGCCAAGAAGGTGCGCTACAGGTTTACTCTCAAAAAAATGACTAAACAAATACAGAGGTGCACTCAGAAAACCGAAGCAGTTGAGTAGCATCGCTTTGAGAACTTGACCGCTGCTGATGCAGTTCTGCTCATGAGGGGGAAGCAACTCATTGGTCAATTCCACCAAACCGAGTTCATCAATGACGCCTGCAACTAACCCTAAATGGTCCAGTGTCTCTACCTGAAGTTCTGGCACAATAAATCTCTATGAAGCCTACACTGACT
>NZ_JBYCCV010000284.1:0-2009 GCF_057473825.1 Aliterella sp. E5.1 | reverse complement strand
GCAAGTCTTGCCAGTTACAACCATTTTTCAGTTGATAAAAGATGCCATCCAAGATTTCGCGCTTGCTCCAGTTAGAAGGTCTTGTTTGCTTCTTCGGCGGTAGGATCTTAGGTAGTAAAGGTTCTATTATTTTCCACTCTTCGTCGGTGAGGCTGCTCTGGTACGGCATGGCATCTGCATTATGTTTTTGCCTTAACGTTACTTCCTTCCAGGGAAAGATGTCAAATGGGTTCTATATTGCATAAAAGTTGTGGTGAAGAACATGGAGCAGGGCCTAACGGCTGGAAGCTCAGCGGCGGCAGGAGGTAAAGTAACCTCTCCACAACAGACACTACCCCATCGTTTGCTCCAACGCCTGGTCAGGTGCCTTGGCCAGACGATGGGAGTGGACAGACTTCCATAGCCTGGATCAAGCCCTGCTCAATGGTAAAGCGATGACCCACGTGCTCATCGGCAAGCACGCCTCCGGTCAGGTCGCGCACGACCTGATGCACTTCGACTAAAATCCGCCCGCCCTCCTCTGGGTGGAAAGCAACTGGCTCAACGTGTCCATCGATCTCGCTCCACTGCTCCGTCCAGTAGGCGCGGATTTCTTCAGGCCCATGGACAAAACCGCCTTTGAACGCCCTCGGCCAGGACACATCGGGAGTCATGAGGATGAGGGTGGCATCAATGTCGCGCGCGTTGAAGGCTGCGTACGCTGCACGTAGCATCTCGATTTCTGGTGCAGGTTGATCTGGCATAAGAGGTAGGTGATGGAGATGGGACAGTGTCTAACTTGCTATTGGACGAATTTTCTCCCTTCTATTGGGATGCTCGCTACTATCGCTTTTTGTGGACACCCCTACAATAGTCTTAGCCTCAACCTGCCGTCTCATCCAATTCTGCTAAAATTATCCTAATCCTGTTTGAGATGTGAAATCTTGACTGGGTTAAAGCCCATCATGAATCATGCAACCTCCACACTCGATTTCACAAACCAACAGGAAGCAGCGCGAGTGCTTCCACAAACACCCCTAGTAGCTAGCTATCATACGGGATGGAAAGGGTTAACCTTCACCCACTACTGCCATCCTCCCCACAAAACGGTGGAGCATTGCCTTCTACAACATTCACTGGTAATCACAGACCCCAAAAGTTGCTTCAAAGCAGAGCGTCGTTTGGATGGCAAATTTAAACAATACGCCCACGGCAACGGTCGCGTAGATGTTATCCCAGCATTTCTAAATCATTGGACAAACTGGGATCAGGAAGTCGAATTTTCGGTGATTGCGATTTGTCCAACATTGCTAAATCAAACCACTCAGGAATTGATGCCGCGTGAAATAGAACTGATTCCACAGTTTTCGATCAACGATCCGGTAATCCAGCAATTAGCCCTTGCGCTCAAGACGGAAATCCAAACGGGTTGTATGTCTGGCAGGTTGTATGGCGAGTCATTAGGAACAGCGCTTGCCGCTCGTTTGGTGCAGAACTATGCAGTCAGCAAACCTTCGCTTGAGTTCAAAGCCAAAGGTTTACCCCAATCACAGTTGGAGCGAGTCATTGATTACATGAAGGCAAATTTGACACGAGATTTATCAATTTTGGATTTGGCGACCCTGACCAGCATGAGCGAATCTCACTTTAGCCGCTCCTTCAAGCAATCAGTGGGAATTGCGCCCTATCAGTATTTGATGCAACAACGTGTGGAACGAGCCAAGCAATTACTGAAACAGCAAGCAATTTCAATTAGCAACATTGCTCTAGACTGTGGCTTTTCAAACCAAACTCACCTAACAAAAGTCTTCCGTCAGATGACAGGGATGACCCCCAAAGCTTATCAAAAGCAATGATCCAAAGTGGCTTTTGGGGTCATAGATCTACGCACTGCAAGATGTAAGTTACTGAATATAAATCCACTGGTACGGCTTATCGTCAAAGAGTTCATACCGTAATGCGCGCATCCTTTGCCAGTCATTATCGCCGAATGATTCCTCAACTACTATTGATGCTAGAGTTTCGCTCCA
>NZ_JBYCCV010000283.1:0-1832 GCF_057473825.1 Aliterella sp. E5.1 | reverse complement strand
AGCAGTGATGGTTAGCACTCACACCTCCAAATTAAGGACGCTGTAACAACACAGAGCATTACGCACTTCATTGAACAATTATACAACTCAGTAAAATACTACAACAATAAAGCAATTAAGCCTTAAATTCACAATGCTGTATAGCAGCAATGCAGCAAACACACACTTAAATCTTTATACATTGTTATATTACACTAATGCAATAATGAATCAATGCAACATTACAGTATTTTAACAATACATTAAATCATCAGAATCATTATCTCTATTGAGCTTGACGACTTTTTAAGGAATTACGACAGCAAATTGCTATGTCTGCTGATCAAAAGTTGCTACTCTTAGCGAACGGTTAACTTGGTTCTATCCCCATCTGTTCGCTAAGAATACCTATGCCTAGACGCCGAGCCACCAGTTCTCCCCTAGATTCGATCGCACAGCACCTTGATAGTCTTTCCTACGATAAATTGAAAGAGGTGCAAGCAATTGTGGAAGCCCTTCTCTCAGCCAAAGATGAACCAGCAGGGAGCCAGGAAGAAGAAGCAATTGTTTCAGGAATTCATCGGGGACCAAAAGGGGGCAAAGGCCACATTGAGGTGAAGATGATTCCAGATACAAAGCGGGGCAAAGTCTATGGACCTTATCGATATCTAAGGTATTGGCAAGATGGGAAACTCAAAACCCACTACTTGGGCAAGGCAGAATCTTAGCGAATGTTTATCCTGGATATGTTCGCTAAGAAGTCTTTACAGTTTTGGCACTAAAAGGCTGCCCTAACGCTATCTCCAACACATAGACAGGCAAAGCGCGTGGTCTTAGCGAAAGTTCTTAGCGAATACTTTAGTTTATCCATTCGCTAAGAAACCTTCTAAACTAGGTACAGGCAAGTCCCCTTCTCCCAGACTGACCCATGGCCTATCAAATCTCTGCCACTAAGCTCCAGCACTACCAGCGCTGTCCTAACCAGTTCTCATTGAAATATCTGAAGCGAGTGCCCGGTCGTCCGATTCGACAGCCGCTACTGGGTAAGGCACTTCATCAGGCTCTAGCTCAGTTCAACCGCTGGCCGGGATGGAAGGGAATGCCAGGATTGAGAGTTATGCAAGATGCCTGGGAGGAGATGCTAGAGAAATTTCCAAATCTTTCTTCAAATCAGATTGATGAAGGCTGGCGGATGTTGGAGCAATATTATCAAAAGTTTGTGCAGCCTTTAGAGCAGTGGCAGCCGCCCCTGGCTGTGGAAGGAAAGCTGGATGGGCGGCTAGTTGTTGGCAGTGTTGAATTTAAGATAATAGGCCGATATGATCTCCTGGATCGGCTGCCCGGAAGTTCAGATATTGCCCAGCTCCACCTGATTGAATACAAATCCAGTCGTCAGCAGAAGACCCTAACTGAGTTGGAAGTTGATGTGCAACTAGGACTGTATCAGATAGCGATCGCTCAGCACTATGGAGCTTCCCTTGCCAAAGTCAGCCACATTTACCTGAGGACCGGGGAGGTGGTCCCTTTCCAGACCCGGCCCCAGCATCTAGAAATTGTCCAGGCCCGGATTGAAGAGCTGGCTTACAAGCTGGTTTCAGATGAGGCGTTTGAACCAGGGCCAGGGGAGCATTGCCAAGAGTGTGATTACCGGCAATATTGTCCGGCGGTTAGCGATCGCCCTGTGCCTGTAGAAGAAGAGTCTGAGCTGAAGTTGCAGTTAAGTTTGCTGTAAGAGAACCTACCGGATGCAGAGCAAGCATAGCAGCTCAACCTTTGTTAAGCTATCTCTTTGCTTGGGAATATTGGAGATTGTTAAAGATGTCAATTTACGTTGGTAACTTGTCCTATGATGC
>NZ_JBYCCV010000282.1:0-1875 GCF_057473825.1 Aliterella sp. E5.1 | reverse complement strand
AGGCACAACCCAAATAGTGCATTTAGAATTGTCATCTTCTCGGCACTTAAGAATTCGCTCTATATTCCATTTTACCAAATTACGCCCTAAGACATTAAGAGAATCATTATACTTAAGATTCATCACCCACCAGCTACCGCCAGCACCAACCAACGCCGCCACCAATAGAGCCACAAGCGGCGAAAACCACTCCGTCACTTTTATCCAAGTAGTATTTCGTTGAAGCTCAACTAGCGCCGTATTCGCCCCATTGATTTGTGATAGCGCTGTCTCCAACCCCTTCTGTGACTGCCCCATCCGCTCTAACAAAGCCTTCAAAACCTGTTCATTGTTTTTGCTATTTGATTCCACCTTAGCTCCCCATACCGTCAACAGCTTTTGGAGTACAACAGCTTCCCTTACCGTTGCCCTAGATTGACTTAATACCTCTGCATTTGCCTCAGCTATCGCCGACGTATTCGCCATCCCAGCCTTCTGCATATTAGCAACGACAGATATTCCTACTTGAGTCAGACTATTAATCAGATTTTCAGCTTGTTCGTTGCTCACCTGATGATTTGATTGACTTGACTGCTCAATAAGATGCCGCTCCGTACTAATCCCGCCCAAAATATCCTCACACAGTTGCACGGTGTACTCCACCGCACCAATATACAAAAACAACACATCATCATCGGGCAAGTTTAACCGCCTCGCCGTCCGCATAATAGTTGCTTTATGTTCAGCAGTCATCCGAGTAATAATGCCATCTAAATAATTATCATCAATAAAAGTCATTCACCCAACCCCAAATACTTACCCGCTTTCTTCACTTCCTCCGTCATATCCATCAGCCAACGATAAGCTCTAGTGCGTTGGCTGCGCTGTAAAATAGTATTCTCTGCATCTACCGCCGTGCGAAAAGGTAAATCGTTATCCTCAATCACATCCCAAGAAGTCCAAAACATCTCTTGCAGATTTAACTCTATCCCCCCAAGCTGCTCAACAACCTTCTTTCTAGTCTGCGAGGCATCATAGCGGCTAAAAGTATGCGACTCGCCAAATAGCAGATTCTTCACCACCACATAATCAGCTTGGTTGCCACAAAGTTCAACTACATCCTTCAACGCACTCACGGAACTGCGAGTCTTGCCCAACACATGAACAATCGTGACTCGATAGCCTGATTCTTCCGCCACCGAGAGCAAATCTAATTCCCGAATCAAACTTGTAAACGCATCTCTAGACCTTGCTGGCAGATCCACCAGCAGCAAATCTTTGTACTCTCCCAGAGTATCAATTAGATAATCCGCTTCACCTCGCACCGTAAAATCAACCCGCTCCACAGCATCCGGTTCTCCATCCAATAGCCCAACTCCTTTATCACCCACACGCTTATAACAGCGATATAGGTCAGCATTGCTAGTATCTGAATCAATTGCTTGACAACCTATTGACTCATGGCGATAAACATCCAACAATAAGCGGGCTACCGCCGACTTACCTACACCACCCTTATCGCCATAAATAAAAACCAATCGTTTGAGAGTAGAACTTACGGACTTCTCTTCTTTAGCTGCCATAATATAATTCACCCACTACAACTCATCGTTACTAGGAATATCCGCAAACTTACCCCGAACTACCGACTTAGGTTTAGCTGCCGATTTTACGTCCTGCTTAATATCTGATTTAGTCTCAGCTTTAGTATCTGCTTCAATATCTAAACTGGTATCTAATTCAAGTTTAGTATCTGGCTTAACATCTGATACTACTAAATCTTCAGCCGTTTGAGTTGATAGCTTACCTGAACTTACCGGAGGAGTTTCAGGCGCACGTTTCTTCACCTTTGATTCAGCCAAGTATTGCTTCAGCGTCGCTCCTTTAATACTAATT
>NZ_JBYCCV010000281.1:0-1977 GCF_057473825.1 Aliterella sp. E5.1 | reverse complement strand
GATTTGGGACAAATGCACTAAGTTCATACACCAGTGCAAATATTTTTACTTCAGGCACAGCGATCGATCCACCTGCTGTCTGGCGCGAACCTACAACTGCTAATACTGGACTTACTCTCAATACAGATAATTTAAAACAGACCCAACCAGAGAAGCAGCAAGAGGAGGGTATAGAAACCTACTTAGGCGATCGCATTAATGTAGGGAACAACCTTCCCGCTATCTGGAAGAACGGTACCTCATACATTACAGATCCACTTGAAAAACTATTTCTTGGCAGCACGATTAAATGGACAGCACCAAGTGACAAGCCTCGCTATCGTACTACTCAAGTGGTAGCCCTTCCTGATATAGGAATATCCAAGCGCAATGGCTTTTGGGAAGACGCAGCCGCCCAACAACCTGCAAACAATTTATCCAATACTGGCGGCTTGCGAGTAATAACTGGAGCAGGAAGTTACAGCACATTATCTTCTTTTCTACCAGCCACCCCTACAACCCTTGACGGCGGTATAGCTATTCCTATTGCTCCTCTTTTAGCAGGTGAAACCACAGCTACAGCTACCCCATATACTTTGGTTTGGCCTGACACTATGCCCATGTCAGGTGGCACAGACGATCCAATTACAACAGGTGTAAATGAGAGTACCGCACCACCACATTTACGGATGCGGGCTACAGCCGTTTATCACTATGTTAGTAGTGCTGGAACGAGCCAGACTCCCATTGCTTGCGTCAGCAGCTACTACGATCCCACGAATGCCACTACCGCCAAAAACAAAATCAATTTTGACGGTGGGTATGGTATTGATACAACTAATGGTAGGTCAAACAATGGAGTTGTCTATCCTGCTCCTTATAGCAGCAACAATGATAGGTTAACGGCGATTGGAGCTAACTTGGCGGAGTTAAAAGCGCAAGCAAAACTAATGTTTCCTAATGGACGCATTGTCAATGAACCTCTACAAAAAGCTCTTGTAAAACTTAATGGGAGTGGGGGGTTGTTAGATATTAACAAGCCTCTAAGTTTATCTGAAAACTCAGCGATCGATACAGCTATTTGTAGTATCAAAATCTTGGATACTACCCTTTCTCCTAGTACAAGTCCTGTGCTTCCTCATGGAGCGATCCGAGAAGCAACTTTCCTTAATGCCAGAGAAATTAAGGCAATTGATAAAACTGCAAGCAACTATGACCTAGAACTAGAACAACGGCAACCCTTAGAAATCCGGGTGACTGACATTAATCTGGACAGCGACCCTGACAAAGGCATCACAAAAAAATCAATCGGCACAAACGAGTATCTATTGCCTAATAGCGGCATTATTTATGCTAGTCGAGATGATGGGTTACTTGATTTAAGTGATACCAGTGCTGAAAAAGAGCTAATTAGCCCTACTGATTTCAAACTCGATCCTACACGCCGTCCCAATAGTATTAGGCTAATTAATGGCAATAACTTAGAACGAGATGACGATTATAGACCAGAAGAAAAGGGCTTAACTTTAGTCACTAATTTGCCTGCTTACATTCAGGGAAACTTTAACTTGCACGAGCAGTCAGGAACATCTACAGACCCTACTGAAGAATTTACAGACACATTAGAGAACAACTGGAGCGACTTCTACTCTCGTAATACAGCACTCAATCTCAACTTTGCTTGTCGTAAAGGGCAAACGGGCTGCGGTAACAACGGCGATCAATGGCGCGCTGCAACCATTATTTCTGATACTATGGTACTACTATCGGGCAGTTTCCGAGATGGTTTCCGCGATCAAGGAGATTACGATCTCAACAATAATGCAGGTACTTCTGTCACTCAAGCTCGTAAGAAAAATGGCTTTTGGGACAATAGCTTTGTTCCCAGTGCTTTATGGTGGGATATAAGCAATACTGATAACGCTTATCCTTATCAAAAACCAACTGCCAGTAGTTATGTAGGTTCATACTTAACGAACACAATAACACCAGTTCAGA
>NZ_JBYCCV010000280.1:0-2060 GCF_057473825.1 Aliterella sp. E5.1 | reverse complement strand
AAAAGCTTGTAATGTAAAGCTTTTAAACTTTATTTTCTCACATCAGACTTCCTTTGTAGTCATTTTGCCAAAATCCTGAGCTAAAGCAGGTTCTAGATTTTACTCTCCTGAAAGTGATAAAAGAGGGTTATAACACTGCTCAAATAGCGATCGCCCAGAAATATTCTAAATATATAACACGAAGCGCGATCGTACTATTACCTATTGATTTAGTTAGGTTGTAACACCTACAACAAACGAGATCGCACTATGCCTAGCTATAAAGCTAAACTTAAATCCAAAGTATTGAGAGTTACAAAACACTTACTCAGCCAGCACTTAATCTAACAGTACATTGCTGGGGCTAAGAGTACGCATGAAAAATTACTATCCGATCGTTATTGTGGGTGGCGGTCAAGCAGGGTTGTCTCTAAGTTACTGCTTGAAGGAAAAAGACTTTGAGCATATCGTGTTTGAAAAAAACACTATCGGCTATTCATGGCGTTCAAAACGCTGGGATTCTTTTTGCTTGGTAAAACTCCCAATTGGCAATGCAAATTACCTGGCTATCACTACGCTGGCAATGAACTAGAGGGGTTTATGCAAAAAGAGCAAATCGTTCAATATATTGAAGATTATGCCAAATCCTTTGCTCCGCCAATTAAAGAAGGTGTAGAAGTTTTGAGCGTTCGCAGTTCTCAAGGTGAATTTGCCGTAACTACCACCATTGGCGAATATACAGCAGATATAGTTGCGATCGCATCTGGTAGCTACCATCGCCCCAAAATCCCACTGATAGCCCAAAAGTTCGATAAATCTATCGTGCAACTGCATTCCTCCCAGGACAAAAATCCCCAATCTTTACCCGACACTGTATTGGTGGTAGGAACGGGACAATCGGGCTGTCAAATTGCGGAAGATTTGCACCTTGAGGGTAAAAAAGTACACTTGTGCGTAGGTAGCGCCCCTAGGTCGCCACGCAGATATCGTGGTAAAGATGTCGTTGAATGGTTAGATAAAGTGGGTTACTACGATTTGTCAGTGGACGAACATCCGCAAAAAAAGCAAGTTCGCGCCAAAACCAATCATTATGTAACTGGGCGCGATGGTGGGAGAGAAATCGACTCGCGCCAATTTGCCTTAGAAGGAATGCAACTATACGGTTCTTTAGACAATATTAGCGATCGCTATTTGCAATTTCGTGACAACTTACAGCAAAATTTAGATGGCGCGGATGCGGTTGCTGAAAATATTAAAAAGAACATTGATGGATTTATTGACTCTAAATCGATTCAAGTACCTGTAGACCCTCCTTATCAACCAGTTTGGCAGCCCGAAAGTGCGACTTCTCAACTTGATTACCATCGTGCAAATATTGGCGCGGTTATTTGGTGTACTGGGTATCAGTCTGATTTTAGTTGGATAGAAATTCCTGTATTTGATGACAAAGGCTACCCCGCTCACGATCGCGGTGTAACGGCGCAAGAAGGCTTATATTTCCTTGGTTTGCCTTGGTTATATACTTGGGGTTCGGGTAGGTTTTCGGGGATCGCAAGAGATGCGGGTTATTTGAGAAATCGCATTGCAGCAAGTCAACAAGTATTGCAGTCCACAGGAGAGGGCGGGATGCCTGGGAGCCGCGTCTCTTTAGAGCGCGGGGGAAAGGCGACGCGGCGGATTTATCCGCCTATAGTTTGGTCTTACCCATGATGAGGGTCATTGATATATCTTTCAATAGTATCAGCCGAAACATTGCCAGCCGTTGAGAAAAAATAACTATTCGTCCAAAGCGAAGGCAGTTTTTTTAGGTCGGGGAACTCTTTTCTCAAATAGTTGGCGCTCCGTCCTTTAAACGCCTTAGCAACTTGGTAAATGGCATCGGTCGGATGAATCTCTACAAACAAGTGAATATGGTCGGGTGCGACTTCTAATGCCCTAATTCGCCAGTCTTTTTCAATCGCTAGTTCCGAGAATATCTCAAAAATCCTATCTCTAACTTTGCCAACTAATACCTTTTTTCTACGCTTAGGAATCCAAACTAAATGCACAACGCTTAACCCTACCGCGTGGTTGTAGTGTCG
>NZ_JBYCCV010000279.1:0-2003 GCF_057473825.1 Aliterella sp. E5.1 | reverse complement strand
AAAGGGTTCACAGGTGCTGGCTTCATGGCTCCTCCTAAAAACGAGCGGTGACAGGCTATCGCCCGTCCGGGTGAACTTGCCTACAGGTCTAGGAGCGGCGCTCAGCTCGAGTCTTGCAGCTTGCGGATGCACTGCGAGCAGGCGCGCCGCCCGGTTGGGATTGAGCACACGCTGTCGCAAAAGCATTTTGATAACACGTTCTCATTATGGTGGAGCTTCGTCCCGGAGTCAAGGGAAAGATGTACAAGCAGATACCCCAGCGCGGGCGTGGCAACGAACTTGCACGCAGCACGACACAGCCGTCTTGGTGCAAAATAGATGAGGAAAGGGTCGTACCGTATCCATTAAGCCAAAGCTAACTGTTAGACCGCGTGAGCCGGCTCCTTTACGGTCTCGGGCGGACCGCTTTGGGCCTCCGTTACGGTTTCAAGAGGAGCAAAAATGGCACGGACGAATTTTCGAGCGTCCTCTAGCTCGTAATCTTCTCTAAGATTCTTCTTAAGCACCTCAGCAAGCCATTCCGGTTTATTGCTTCCACCTACGCTTTTAACAAAGCCTTCGAGTTCACCCACTTCGACTACGAAGCAACGGCACTCCCTCAGCTTGGCATTAAGGCTCATAAACTCTTTCGTGGCATCCCCGCTAGGAACAAAGGCTTTACCGGCTTTTTTAGCATTGGCCCAAGGTGAAGATTTCTTCAACGCTTGTTGAATCCCGTCTACAACAGTTTTGGAAAGTGAGCCTTCGGACACTCGCTCGAGGATGGTCTCAATCTCCCTTTTCACTTCCTTGGCACTTAATTCTGATTTTTGACCTTCGATGGCTTTTTTTATTCTATCCCACTGCATTTCGATTTCGTTCCAAGCTCCACCCAAACTCTCGTAAACGAATCGTAGAGGATTTGAGTTATTCAGTATGTCGAAATCAGCTATAACGGTTACAGGAACATCCAAAGCGCGCAAGGACTTTACTAGAGCTGGAATTGCGTGTTTGCCGCCACCATGCATAAACATCACGTCTGGCAAAGTTTTCTCCGGTTGCCCTTCATAAATCGCGTCCAGCACGGCGTTATAGAACCTACAGTCCGAATCACCTTCACAGACCACAACGTGTTCGTGAAAGATGCCGTCTAAGACGTTTGAATAACGCAGGGTAGGGTTTCCCCAGAGCTGTACAAGGTCTGCATTGCTTAACTCACTTACCCTGTTCACGCCTCCGTCACGTTGAAGCCTTACGACACGGATATTAGAAGAGCCAGCATCAAGCAGCCCTTTAAGAAAATCTCCGCTGTGGGTCGCTATGAAAAGTTGGCGCTCCTCTTTTTCTTTTAACTCTTTCGCCAACATCCGACCTAACAACCGTGCTTGAGGAGGATGTAAAAACGCTTCGGGTTCATCTAAGAGGACGATGGGATAATGGCTGACTAGTGAATAGAGCAGAACACCCATAAAGCTGCGCATACCATCGCCTTGGCGATGAAGTGGCGTTAAGGAGGCTATCTTCCCTTGATAACTAACCGAAAGCTGTCCCTCGCCTTCATCAAAAGGAGGCATTTCACCTACGTAGAGGGGGACATTGTTGCCCGCATTCCGATGAACCAGAAGTGATTGCTTGAATGCCTGTTTGAAGTAATAACTGGCTATTTTTTCCGTATCTGGAAACTTTTGTAAATAATGGATGGGATGCTTTAGTGGCTCTCGTAATAAATCAATACTTTCTACCGGGTTGGCAGCTTGAAGCCTTGCGTCAGCCGTGATGTGGTAGCAAAAGAAGTCGGTTAGGTCATCGAGCTTACTGCTATGTTCGTTCCAATACCTATTAATGTCGTCGAATGAAGTCGTGGCGTTTAGCCCCTTGTAAAGCAAATCCCCAAAGTAACTTTTCTCACTCGCAAAATTTGCTCGAAACCACTCATGTAGCTTGTCTTGCGTTCCTTTGACTGCAAACCTCAAATGTTTAACGACAACACTTTCAGCGCTATCGTCCTTTAGCTTATTTTTTAC
>NZ_JBYCCV010000278.1:0-1904 GCF_057473825.1 Aliterella sp. E5.1 | reverse complement strand
TCTTCCGATCTACAACCTCGTAGATACTGTCTCCGTATAAAAAGCTCCGATCCAAAACTGACACAGAGGCAGAAGTTGAGATCTCGCCATTCAAATTAATCAGCACCATGATTTGTGCGCATATGCAATTATCAGCCTCATGATACCTTGAATTAGCTAGACCCCTAGGATCATTTATTGCTTTTGTGATGCAGTAAAGACTTGGAAGTCTTAACAGATCTGGCAGTTCTGACTTTGCAACTGCTAGCTTGGCAGGATGAATGCCCTTCAGCCAATTCTTTCGACCCACGATCTGACCAAGCAGTTCGATCGCAAAATTGCCGTTCAGGAAGTTGATCTTGAGCTGGTTCCAGGAGAAGTCTACGGGCTGATTGGCCCCAATGGTGCTGGCAAAACTACGCTAATCCGGATGCTGGCAACGGCGGAGGAGCCAACCGCCGGGGAGATTTATCTCTATGGGGAACGGCTGCGGAGTGACTTGCCCAATCCTCGGTTGAAAGCTCGAATTGGCTATTTGCCCGATGACTTTCCCCTTTACCAGGATTTAACGGTTTGGGACTATCTGGATTACTTTGCTCGACTTTATGGGTTGCAGGGAACCCACCGCCGTCGCCGCCTGGGGGAAGTGCTGGAACTGGTGAACTTAGAAACTAAGGGCAGTAGCCCGATCGCCACGCTGTCTCGGGGGATGAAACAGCGTCTGGGCCTAGCTCGCACTATCATTCACGAACCCGTTGTCCTGCTGCTGGATGAGCCGGTTTCTGGGTTAGATCCTGGGGCTCGCCTGCAGTTTCGAGAGACGATCCAAACCCTGAAAGAGGCTGGGATGACAATCCTGATTTCCTCCCATATCCTCAGTGATTTGGCTGAGCTGTGTACCTCCATCGGGATTATGGAACTGGGGCATCTGGTGGAAAGCACCTCCCTCCAGGAGTTGTACAGCCGTTTAGGTCAGCAAGAATTGGTTCTGGCAACCCTGGGGGAGCCGGAGTTACTGATCACCCAACTGCAAAGCTATCCCGGAATTCAAGCCATCCAGCGAAACCCCGGCAACGGCCTGATCCAGGCTCAGTTTGCTGGCGGACCCGAAGAACAAGCGCAACTGCTGCGATCGCTGATGGCTGCTGGAATTCCCTTAACCGAATTTCATTGCCTGCCAGCAGATTTGGAAACCATTTTCTTGAAATTGGGTCATCAACAAGTGTCCTAGAACAAACCGGGCTTGATATGGCGTTAACGTTGCTGGATTCTTTGGGAGATTGGAACCCGCAACTGCTGCGAGAACTCAAAGGTCGCCTGAAAGCTCCCAATGTTCTGGTTGCTGTCGCGATCTCACTACTGGGGCAGTTGCTGACATTTTTGTACTTCTTCAGCTACCTACCAAACAGTACGTCACGTTCAGCAGGAAGTGCTTACTGTACCGGCGGTGATCCAAATATCACGGTTGTTTATCAGTGTCTGAGAGATGCCGCTGGCAATATAATCATTGACTGGCCGCGTTGGTGGCTAGAGCCATTCGTTTTCCTGAGTTTGATTGGCATCTTTGCCCTAATTGTCGTGGGGCCATATCTGTTAATTACGGATCTAGCGCAAGAACAGCGTCGTGGCACACTGAATTTGATTCGGCTTAGCCCTCAACCCATCGACAAAATTTTAGTTGGCAAGCTTTTAGGAGTGCCAATTTTGCTCTACCTGGTGGCAGTCCTAGCGGCTCCCTTGCATCTGTGGGCAGGTCTCTCAGCAGGAATTCCCCTGGGCCAGATATTGAGCTTTTACCTGGTTCTGGTAGCTAGCTGCGGATTATTCTACAGTGCAGCAATGCTCTATAGTCTGACGACTACCTGGCTGGGTATTTTGCAGGCGCTGGTGGGCAGTGGGGCAATCTATATTTTTTTAAGGAGCAC
>NZ_JBYCCV010000277.1:0-2014 GCF_057473825.1 Aliterella sp. E5.1 | reverse complement strand
AATTCTTGAATCAGCAAGATTAAGCCTGGGCAAAAATTTCTATGTTCAGCAATCTATTCGCTACACAGAAATGGCATCAGAAGAATTTTAATAACTTTAAGAAGGAGAGTATCTTTATATCCCTGCCGAAGTCTTATTTTCCAGCACATATCGGTTATATCCACCCTGAGCTGCATTGTTACTCCTTTAGGACTACTAAATCAACAATGCCTAAGGTATAGTAGAAATTTCTAAGATCATTAAAATTATAAGGGGGGAATCGTGCCTAGGATAAAAGCTATCTTGATAGGGGCTAGCTTGGCAGTAATGTCACCTTGGATAAACGTACATATTGCCAGTGGTCAGACTCAAAATACTAGCAATGCTTATGCAAAACAACAGTTAAATCAGACTAATATAGGTGGGTTTTTTCAAAGCGTTTACGGGCAACAAGATCTGGCCCCTCCTAACCCTGACACAACTTACAAAATCTTTGTCTCAAAAGAAATGTGGCTCCTAGATGGTGGAGGTAATTGGGTCGAGATTGGGGACATAAAAGGATATAGTGCTCCTGATGGAGTTTCTAGCACCAAATACTGGGCTGGCCACTACTATGCTAAACAGAGAACTAATGGGTCTAACTCGCCAATATACCAACGAATTCTAATTGGACCTTATAACCCTACTGGTGCTCACACCTATCAAGCAACGAGAGGTAGTGCCAGTAACTCCCTATGGATATGGAACTTCAGCATTGATAATGGAGCCTATAGAGGTTCACTATATTCCAACAATAGTAGTTTTCCATATATGCAAGTAGGGATAGAAACCAATAATGGTCTTAGTAAGTTTAGAAGCGGAACCTACGCAAATTCCTTGTATCACCTAAATACCTCTAACGCATGGACAAATTGGCCATCCAGTGGAGTGTTAGATGGAGACAATGGAAGGATTCCATCTTGGAATTCCGTTTATGATGTCACTAATCGTAAAATCAATTTTTACACAAATCAATCTTGGCCCTAGTAATTTGATTGGATCGATTATAAGTTGTCAACGCGCTAAAAGGTTTATTGTCTAACACAAACCTTTCATGTTATCAGCAGTTTCAGTGGCACACTAGCTTCGAATACAAGACCCATCTGCAAACTACTCTTAAATCATTACAAAAACCATGAATTTAAGTACAAAGATTCTTATCCTTCTCACCAGCTCTCTTGTGATCATTAGCCCATTGCTTGTAAAGCTTAGTAAGGCGCAGACAGATCTGCCATCACTTCCCACTCCCAGAGATATTCCCGTCAATCCACTACCAGTAAGACTCCCTGCAAACAAAGACTTACCAACTGAACGTTTTCTTGGAAAAGAATATTATCAGAAAAAAATGCTCCCCGGCGCACTCCTACAGTCAGTTGAATTCATGTCTTATCAAGAGTATATGACTGAATACGGAGACGGCGCATCAGTTCCATCAGATATCTCTCCAGATAGGATGGTATCAGTGTTAAAAGTAGATTTTCCAAATGGACTAAAAGCCGATAATGCTGACTACTCAAAGGCTAATGTCATCTCAGCTCGTGATGCTATTTCAGGAGATTATCTCAGCCATACTACCGTTGGCAGTATAATATTTCAGAAAGGCCCAAACATACAGCCTTAGTTTATTGAAAACAGCTGGAAAAAATAAATATCAAAACCCTTAACCTTCTAAAGCTCAAGGAAACCTCGTATACCCATATCTTTTTGATTAAAATTAGGAAAGGTTAGTAATACTGAAGTCTCTTAATTTTCAATAGTTTGATTAGTCTAGTTAACCTTCACAGACCATCTTTTTACGGTAGATGGTCTGTGAAAACCATAAAAGCCATGAGATTAGTCTCCAGCGTCTGATAATTTCATGTTTTATTCACACAAATTAACATGAATCGCTTTATAGCTCTATTGACTACCCTAACTTTATTTCTGGCAGAACCATTGTCAGCTGGGCAATCCAAGAAGTCAGCCCCGAACAATCCTCAAGCTTGTCCAGGGCTAG
>NZ_JBYCCV010000276.1:0-2098 GCF_057473825.1 Aliterella sp. E5.1 | reverse complement strand
ATCTTTGGACAAGGTTGAAGATGAACTTAGCTTAGGTCTATTAGAACTTTGTGCTGACCCAGACCGTCTTCGCTCTCTAACTTTCTTCCCTCCTCTATAGCTACTTTGTTAGAACGCAACTTGGTATTATCTTGGTCTTGGCGATTGGAGAACGCATAAACCCATAGTACAAACGTTGACGGTTTTGTAAATGTTTTGATACGTTACCGATTAGTGGAGTTTTTACTTCAAGCTTTGATTTTGCTAAATATCGGTTTTCTCTATTTGTATCCTGACATCACCTACAAAATTTTGTATGCTGGAGTGTTAACAGCAATATATACGAATCTTTTTAAGTAATTTTACGCAAGTATGAATCAGTTTTTATGTTTACGTTTAGAATTATTTTTGCTAACTGGAATACTAGGATTAACGGGTACAGCTTGTAACGTGCGCTTAACGGAGTTGCCAAAAGAGAGTGCTACGCAGGGAGTTGTCCAAAAATCACCGCCGCCCCAAAAAGTCAATTTGCCGCCACAATTAGTAGAACCCGATCGTTTTGAGGCCGCTTTAGATAAAGCTTATGGAGCTTTGACCATCAGTCAATCTGCTCAATCTACAGAGGATTGGCGCTTAATTGCGATGCAATGGAAGGAAGCAATTTCACTAATGAAAACTGTACCTACCAGCAGTCCCCACAAAGCGATCGCTCAAAAAAAGATTGTTCAGTACCAGCAAAAGCTTGAGTACGCTCAGCAACAAGCAAGTCGTCCTATTCAACCGCGCCCAGAAGAAATTGCAACAATTACTCCTGAATCGCTGTCTTCTACTCCTACCCCAATTGTCAACGCACCGCCACTACTGGCTGCCACCCCAGCGACAGGAGTGTTTCAAGCTGCGATCAAACGTCATGGAGGAACACCTGTAGTTGCTGTAACTTTTAATGGCGGCGCACAGTTTGAAATGATTGTAGATACGGGAGCTAGTGGTACAGTAATTACTCAACAAATGGCTTCAGCTTTGGGAATTGTCCCTGTGGGCAGAGCTAGAGCAAATACTGCTAGCGATCGCAATGTAGAATTTGCCATTGGTAACGTTGATTCTATGGAAGTTGGCGGTGCGGTAGTAAGTAATGTCCCTGTCGCGATCGCTCCTACGGCAAACTTAGATATGGGATTGCTTGGTCAAGATTTTTTTAGCAATTACGATGTCACAATCAAACGCGATGTGGTTGAGTTTCGCCCCCGGTAGCGATACCACTAAATAAAAATTCCAGTTCGATCTCAAGTGTTAGGCTACGTTTTTCTTTGCCCAAGATTAACTAATGCTTACTTACTTGTTAATTTAGCAACTGGTAATCTGAGCTTCATCTGCATTAGGCAACTCGATAATTTTTCAAAGGTCAATGCAGCCTAATCTCAGGTATTAAGCATGGATCGTCACTTAAATAATTGGATAAAGTTTTGGCTGATAAATTTTGGTGCTGCGGCTATATTGTTGCCGTTAAATTTTCTAGCTTTTGCGGAGACAAGATTACTAAATGTCAGCCTTAATGCTGAAAAGAATTAAAGCTTTGCAAATTTGATGCAGCAAGCTGAATCTACAGCTATTAACTTAATTGAGCAAGAGTTTGCTCGTTTATCAACACTTACAGAAGTTGGAATTATAGTTAGTGGCGAACGCGATAGGCAAGAAGTACCATTGCTATCTACCAAAGTTTCTCGGTTGAATTGGCAAGCCAAACTCAATCTTCAATCTTGGACTAACTACTTTACTAAAGCAGCAACTTTGTTAGGCTTTTATTCACCACAAAAAATCAAACCTAGTACGCCCAGATCGTCCATATTTTCTAGCTCGACAAGAGCAAAAAGCATTTTTAAGTTACGCCGATTCTAAGGAATAAAGAGATCTGATGTCTAAGCTTACTCGGAGACAAGCTACTTGTGTTCTTTGGTGCAAGTGCTGGTAGTGCAGTGCTTGCACCTGTTTTACCCCTCTTTTATCACTCTAAGCAGAGAGTATTTAGAATAAAAATAGATACTACTGTTTGAAAGCAAGTATGTCAGTTGCGAGATCTGCTCAACCCACAATCCGATTTGTAGATGAGTACTGCCGACTA
>NZ_JBYCCV010000275.1:0-1983 GCF_057473825.1 Aliterella sp. E5.1 | reverse complement strand
AATTCTTGAAGACTACCCAGCACTAGAGCCAGAAGACATCCAGGCAGCGCTGTTTTATGCCTTCCGCTTAGTTGCTAAAGAAGAGGTTTTCGATAGAGTTGCTTAAATAAATTGTGAAATTCTTAATGGATGTCAATGCTAGTGGTAGTTTGAGGACTCGGCTAGAGGATCTGGTCACGATAGTTTCGGATTCGCGAGGACTTTTCAATGTAATTATCTGTCACTTGCTACTCTAATCAAGCAAATGCGATCGCCCGTGAAAAGCAAATTAAGGGCTGGAGGCGGGCCAAGAAGATTGGCCTAATTAAGTCAATGAATCCGTCATGGCAGGACTTAAGCGATCGCTTAGAGGAC
This sequence comes from Aliterella sp. E5.1, assembly GCF_057473825.1. Lineage (NCBI taxonomy): Bacteria > Bacillati > Cyanobacteriota > Cyanophyceae > Chroococcidiopsidales > Aliterellaceae > Aliterella > Aliterella sp. E5.1. The sequence continues at coordinate 1,629 of NZ_JBYCCV010000275.1, read as the reverse complement.
CAGAACTATGAGAACTCTAGAAGACATTAAGCAAGTGCTAAAACAGAACCAATCTGTTCTGCAAAAGAATTATCGGATCACAGAATTGGGGATTTTCGGTTCTTATGTGCGGGGAGAGCAGACCGAAACGAGCGATATTGATGTCTTGATTGATTATGAGCAAGCCCCAACGCTGTTTAAGCTAGTGGAACTTCGCAGCTACTTGAGCGAACTGATGGAGACAAAGGTGGATGTAGTGACCAAAAAGGGGCTGAAACCAAAAATTCGAGAACGCATTTTGTCTGAAGTCGTCTATTTATGACGGCACGACAGCTCTCGGAAACCTTGCAGGATATTTTAGATGCGATCACGGATATTGAATTTTTTACCAGGAATGTAGAATTTGAAGTGTTTCAAGCGAATCGGGAAAAAGTCTTGGCGGTTGTGAAGTCAATTGAAATCCTAGGTGAAGCGATCAAGAAGGTTCCAGATGAGGTTCGCGGTCAACATCCTGATGTTCCTTGGAAATCCATTGCCGGAATGCGGGATGTTTTGGTGCATGAATATTGGGGAATTGACATCAACGTGGTTTGGGCGACGGTACAAGAAGGATTGCCACCTTTGAAGATAAGAATCTCTGAGATTGCCACAGATATTCAAGATACGGATTAGAGTAATTGACAATGCGAAACCACCAAAAGCTAAGTTTGTAGTATTATTCCGTAGCTTGCTTCCCGTAGGGTATGGAGCAGAGCGCAGCGAATAATCTCCAGCCCTAACTGTCATCCTGACCGCAGCGCAGCGAAGGGAAGAATCTCAATCTATGCTGCTAAACTGAGATTCCACCCTGCGGGAAGCCTCAAAGCGTCTACGCTTCTCTCGGAATGATAGTGGATGGTAAAAATTTGGGTGCAATGTAATGTCGAGCGGAACGAAGTGGAGTCGAGACATCTCGTCGGTTGTTACTGCAACACTGAGATTCCTCTTTCCGCGTTGCTACACTCGGAACGACAGAAAGGTGGTTAGGATGCCTGAATGAATGGATTTGCTGGAAGTGAGTGAGGAGAAAGCAGTTTGATTGAAATAGATGGTGTGCTGCTTCCTGCACACTGGGTCAAGTCTAAAGTCTCAGAACTTTACGAAATTGTTGGTGGAGGTACACCTTCAACAAAAGAAGAAAGGTATTGGGACGGCGAGATTTCATGGATATCGAGTGCAGACATTTATGGCATAAGAGAGATCAAACCAAGACGCACGATTACAGAAGAGGGTATAGCCAATTCAACTACAAACTTAGTTCCTGCAGAAAGCCTGGTTGTGGTGACCCGAGTTGGCTTAGGCAAAATTGCTATCACTGAAAAACCTATTTGTTTTAGTCAAGATTCTCATGCTTTAGTTGATAAAGCTCGCTTGCTATTCCCTGACTTCTTTTTATACTATCTTTCTCAAGCAGTACAAAAGTTCAAATATCAACATAGGGGCACAACAATTGCCGGGGTAACTCGAAAGCAGCTATCTGACCTACCTATTCCCCTCCCTCCTCTCAACGAGCAGCGCCGCATCGTTAGCAAAATTGAGGAATTAACCGCCCACTCCAAGCGCGCCCGCGAAGCATTGGAAGAAGTACCAAAGCTGATCGACCAGTTCCGT
>NZ_JBYCCV010000274.1:0-2111 GCF_057473825.1 Aliterella sp. E5.1 | reverse complement strand
CTGGCACATATTTGTGGGTTAGAGGAGGAGCTAGAAGTAGTCCCGGCTTTGCGTCCACAGAATCAACAATCCTCAACTCAGGCTGCCAGTTTTCCGCCAAGTAGTAAAGAACAAACGAACGAGCAGCAGCCAAGTTTAGAAGATAGTAACAGCACACCAGAAGAAGGTGTTGCAGTTATGCCCCAGAACTGTGAGTTGCTATACCACAGTGACGATGCCACTTTTCAATCAATCTTTAGCCAGTGATGATTCATAAGGAGACAAATCATGTCCCAAACCTATAAGGCACAACGTCAGGTAATTCAAATAGGTGACATTTCCTTAGAAGTTGCTATGCTCCCTGATGGAAGTTATCGGCTCAGTCACACTCAAGCAACAGAAGTGGTAGACAAAAATCGTAATTCAATGTCACGGTTTTGTCGCTCAAAGTACCTACAATCGTTTCTGGATAATACTTCCCAAAGTTACACTGTAACCGAAGAAGTTTTCTTAGAGGGTGCTAACCGACCAATCATCCCGATAAATTTTGAGGTAGCGTGTCTGTTCTGGCATAAGTGCGCGGCAGAAGGCAACCCGAAAGCTAGAGCAATAGTAGTTGCTTTGCTTAAACATTCACTGTATGAGTTAGCAGACGAAGCGTTTGGGGTCAAACATAGTCGGGAAGAGCGCTCTTACGATTTGACAGACGATTTATCCCCTACAGGCGTAGCCCGACTCGAAGCAATATACCAGAACCTATCAACGCCAGAATCAGCCCAGCAATCTTTGGAAACTAGCAGCGAACGAGAACTACAACTGAAGGTTAGATTAGCGGAAATTGAGTTGGAGCGGGAAAAGTTGCAGCGTGAGTTAGCCGCTAATACTTTTCCCATTAAAGAGCTTAGTAAGGTGGGCGTACCTCCTTGGCGAGTGATTTCGCAGGTGCAACGAAGCTTAGGATGGTCGGATGCTAACGCTGCTTACAAACTGATATGTCAACTGGGCTATGGAGTTAGCAGCGAACATTGGTTTTCTGTGCGGATTAAAGGCGGGGTATCTGTGATGTCTTGGACTTCTATAGACGCTTTATCTGAGGCAATTGAACAATTCAAGTCGTCCCCAAACTAGCAACAACTTTTGGTTCAATAATTTACTTACTTTGAGGAATCACCATGCCTTACACCAAACAAGATTTGCAAAATCTCTATTCGTTGTCGTTAGAAGATGTAGACGCTACCCTTGTCGCTTGTAAACTATCGTCAGAGCAAGATGAGTATGCCGATGAGCAAATTCAATCGGGGTTTGACGTTATTCGTAAATACTTCAATGATGCACAAGTAGGTGACTACGCGGCGGCAGCAGAAATGTTCAACCAACTTCTCTCACCTAAACCTAAGAAATCAGGTAGAGGTAGAAAGTCGAGTAACTCCTTAGAGCAAGAATCGAATACTACGACAATAGAGGACAACGATTTAGATATCTCCCAACTGTTAGCTCTTGCTACACAAGAATGTGGGACACGTATTTCTCTAACTGAAGCAAGCAAAATCTTATCAGCCTGCGGTCTACCGGACAAAGAGCAATACACAGGTGTTGAATGCGATCGCTTTATAGAGGCGTGTACTCTAGTCAAACAGCAGGATAAGACTTATGAAGAAGTAGCAGCACATTTTGGGATTGCTCATCAACAGAGCAAGTCTAACGCTCATAGTATTTTGCTTGATGAAGTTAGACAATTGCTCAGTCAACCTGCTTTTAGCCAAGCTGAACAAATCCGTGAAGCATTGCCCCAAATGGCAGTTGAGCAACTAGAGGAGATCAAAGCCTTGTTCTGGCAGATGACCGCTCAAAGATTGCGACAGTATGTTGACTCTGGGCAACTAGAAGCGGAGATTCGCCAAGCATCTAAGAGCGTACTAGCGACTTCTTCGGGAAACTCTCTGGGGCTGTTGGGGTCAAGCAGCAGCCCGAATCAGAAGCGTTTGCCTGGTTAATTGATGAAACGATTAGTCAACGTATTACTGTTATTTCCACAACAGATCGACAGCTAATCGAGTTAAACAACTACAAGTTGCGGGAACGCGCCAAAGCGATCGCCCACAACCAACGTTTAGACAAAGCACGAATGGAGC
>NZ_JBYCCV010000273.1:0-2038 GCF_057473825.1 Aliterella sp. E5.1 | reverse complement strand
TTGCTAAGACTGGCAACCATTTTCAGAAGCTAGGGTGCAGGCGATCTGTCTTTAGATTTTTCTATTATGCAATTCTAGAGCTTCATTTTGAGATTATTCTAGTTCAGTAAGTAATGTGTGAATATTTCTATGGGAGATTTTAAGCTCTGGTTTTTGGAGTTTGTCTGGCTAGTAAGTCTGGATGACCTTTGAGGGTCTTTAAGCTGGGCTAGTGAAACAGGGTGCTCCTGGTGCAGGGCTTCCGCTATTGGGTTTATCTGTGCGATATTTTTGGAAGGATAGGACTGCTGTAGGTTCAGCTTTGGTAAGGAGAGAGGCTTGTGTCTAAAACTGCTTATGACCCCAGTGATGAATTCTTTTCCAATGAAGATGATACGTTTCTTGAGCAGCGACTTGAGAAGTTTAGCCAGATTGATGCCGGGGCTAAGTCGCACAAAAGTACGATTACTCGGTTAATGCCTTTGATTCGAGGGTGTCGGGATAAGGGGCACTCTTGGGCATTTATCGCTGGGATTTTTCAGGAACGCTATCCTGGGCTTTCTCCAGCGTTGTTGAGGAAGGTAGTCTATGAGATTAACCCTTCGCTCAAGGGTTCTACAAATGGGAGCGGGTCTAGTCCAAAGTCTGACTCTTTGATTCCTGAGTTGGAGGATGAAAAGTCTAAATCAAATCAGAAAAATTCTGCCGCTTTGGACAAGGATGAGAAAAAGGTGATTTGATTCAGGATTCTGGCCTGGATGACGCTTAAGGAGTGAGCTTATAGGCGCTAATGACCGGATTGTCTCAAGGATTCTTTTAGGGGTTGTCTTGGGTTCTTTGCTGAAGTGCTGAGTGGTCTCTAAGTTCATCCGGCCTAGTCTAGTCATTGCGAACTAGGACAGAAGAATTGAAGATTTCTGAATTCGGCGGCGCGGAAAATTGTTCTGGGGGATCAATGGGCTTCTCAAGTAGATGATTTTTCTTGTCTGGGTTCAGCGTAGTTGAAGGTCTTTCTTCTGTATCTCCATTTTGAAAATGATTTTCACTCTCACCTTCTTATGCGTTAGTGAGTGATTTGTTAGTTAAATCATTTGTTATTTCTTTATTTGTTATTAGTGGCGGTTTTTCCGGTTCCGGCTTTTCCGTAAGCGGGTAATCCGGTTCCGGTGATTTTGACTAGCTTGTTCTGCCTTTTGCTGGATTTAGATACATTCCCCCCCCCAACAAAAAAAAGTTTAATCAGGAGCAAAGGAGTGCAAGTCAAGAGCGAAGCGAAGCGTAGAGCGTAGCGTCTCTTGACTGGAGCGACTGCTCCGTAAAATCTAAGTCTCCAGGGGGGGGGAATGTTCTGGCAGCGAAGTCGATCCGATCTTTCCAATCTTGATACTTCAATCCAACCTGGTTGCTCTATAAACTCTAGAATCAATTCTAAGGGGTCTAGCAGCTCCTAGAAGGGCCTTGATTCTCTTTCTTAGAAAATAGTATCTAAACTCTTTTTCTAGCCTTTTTAGCTCATTCTAGGGGGTACTGGTTGTTTTAAGGGTTTGTGGCTTCACAACTTTATCTCGCGCCCGCGCTCTTAGAGAATTAATATTTTATTTTATTTTATTTAAGATTAAAGATAAAGATTAAAGAAAGATTAGAGAGATTTTTGGCGACGGCTGAAAGCATTGATGTGTATGGGCTGTGGGAGTTTTCCACAGGACGAAATTGTGCATCAAAGCACGGTATGTTTTCTAGCAACAGTAGATCCTTCAGGAGCGACCTTGGGACACACCTGCCCTGTCTGCATCTTTACCTGTCTGATTAATTACCCACTATTTACCTGTCTGATTAATTACCCACTATTTGCGATGCTCTGGAGCTTTATGCACCCGACTAACTGTCACTAGATTTTTATCAATGCCGTAGCTTTTCAGAAAATCGATTTTTATCAGTACATCAAGTGCTGATTTTACCTGCCGCTTAAAGCTAGCAAATTGACTGTTTTGACTCCCAGTAATTTTATAAAGAAACTCAATTGTTACAGGCTTAGGAACTACATGACTGCTATAATAAT
>NZ_JBYCCV010000272.1:0-1993 GCF_057473825.1 Aliterella sp. E5.1 | reverse complement strand
TAAAGCTATTCAACATCACAGCAGAAAAATATGCCCATTCTGACTTAGACGATTCAAGCCGCTACTCCTCAGAACCAGTACAGAATGAAGTATCTAGTGCAAAGCAAATCAAAATTTTTCTGAGCGATGGGACCGTAATTAGGCAGTATGCCTCAGAGCGCTTATGGGGAAGCTACCGAGGCCACTCAGTTGCACCATACTTACTACAGTCGGCACTTATGGCGCTCGAGAACTGGCTAATTGAACTGGCTGAACACGCTGAGTCCTCAGAGCATCTGGAGTGGATTTTTCACCATATTTTGTGTAACAGCAATTCAGTGATGCCAACCGCTGTGCTGGCATCGGTCGCCACCGGTTTTCCCGATAAGCTTGGCCGAGCCGCACTTCCTCTTCTAAAAGTTCCTGAACTCTACGAGCTTGATCTGAGGCGCAGTGTGCGCGAGATGGGAGGTCACGAGGCAAACTGGTTCGATATGTCTTACGATCCGCTTCGAAAGCTATACGCCGAAGAAAGGCGAGAGGCAGCCTTACGACCTTGGCGCAAAGAAGATTTAGAAATGCTCATTAAACGTTTGCAGTTCTCAGAGCTGCGGGATGAAGCTTTAAAAACCATAGACGAACTTCGCACCAAAGCTCCCCAAGAGACCTCCTGGCGTTTTCGATTCCATAGAATTGATAGTCGAAATTGGGAAGCTGAGGCGGATAGTGAAAACAACCGAATACTTTTCAAGCCGAAAACCTTAGAGCCTGACTTAGAAGAGAGGCAGAAGCAAACTCAAGAGGAAACAGGACTAAACAGTCGGTTCATACGGTTGGGCTTGTGGTCGGCAAAAACCTTTAATAGAGAATCGCTGGACACCGAATACTTCTCAAGCTGGCAAGACGCACTTGCTGAAACGAAAAGCCTATGTGCTCTGCTGAGCGAAGCAGATACAGATCATTTAGCACGAATGCACTACAGCGGTATTGTCAAAGCGGTTGCCGTGTTCCTACGCGATCATGCATTTGGATTAAGCAGAGAAGATGCTTCTTGGTGTGCTGAAATCGTCAATCAGACGATCCAAACGGCTAAGGACTCTGAAGACGTTACCGATAGAGCAGATAAAGTAGACTTCAATGGTTTTGCAGCAGCAGCTTCAGTTCTTCCAATTTTACTCGACTTTTCTAATGACGCAGATCACGCTCGCGCCGTCAAAACACAGATAGTCGCTGCCTTTACTCACGAAAGCGCAACTGTTCGTGTGGGAATAGCAAACGGCATCAGGGAGCATTTATGGCCGCGAGATCAAGACCTTGCTCAGAGGTGTCTATTAAAGAGTCTTGAATTTGCACGGTTGTTTCGAGAATTAGTCCAGAAGCAAAATTATTCTCGGTGGGCTGTAACCCCAGACAAAGCCGAGCTGTACGCAAAAGAGGAAGCGAACGCACTTTTTGCTTTTCGTGAGCGGTTTGTGGGCGATGAAACATCACCCAGCGGTGAGAAGGTTAGCGAAATCCGATTTCGCTCTTACGATGTAGGCTGCCTGTTCAATGCTTGCTTGATGATTCCAAACGGCTCGTTAGAACCTACTCATCAGGAAATCCTTTTACACATGCTCACCTTGTTCTTCGAAAACGAAAAAGTTAGAGAGCAACGTCCCTCTGATAGAGATAAAGATGACGAAGTCTATTACGAATTTCCCCTGTTCATGTCACAAAGATTTGCTGACTATTTAATTGACGTACCTGAATCAGAGATGTCATTCATCATAGAAAAGCTGAAAGAAGGTTGCGATTCTGCCCCCGGTTTTATTGACTACTTATTGACAAACATCGCTGTCCGAGCAGAGCGAACTGATCGCAAAGAACTCTACTGGAGAATTTGGGGCTGGCTTTCCAAAAAGGTCCAAGGGATTGCTCAAGAAATCACTCATTACGATGCACGTGTAAACCAGGATGACAGACGCAAGCTAGTACGTGGCATGCTACACGCCGATTTGGAATGGCAAAAGAT
>NZ_JBYCCV010000271.1:0-1968 GCF_057473825.1 Aliterella sp. E5.1 | reverse complement strand
GATGCAAAAAGGAGGATTTGAGTGGCTTTTTCGATTGGTAGTTGAACCCCGTCGACTTTGGCAGCGCTACATTATTGGTAATCCATTATTTATTTTTCTAGTGCTGAAGCAACGTCTGGGTTTTCATAGACTGCATTAAGTATTATTGTTTATGTTATGCTTGTCGATGTTTATACCTTTTTTTGCTTATTGTAAGTAGATTCATCCTCAGGATTAGCTTTATTAAACAACAAGCTTTGATTTGGGACGATCGCACTGCTACGGTTTAAACTCATACACATCAATCAGTATTGCTACAATCGTGTTGAGTTCTTCATTACAGCGATATACTAACCATTCGCTGCTATAGTCATTGCCGTTAGAGAGAAGATGTGTATATAATGTTATACATTGCAATAATTATGATGTGTCACCTATAGTGATACCCAGTAGTACATTAAATCTTTGTCCGGGGGGACGGTTAATATGCCTAAGCATTGGTTGCTATCCAGGCTGCTTCGTCAAAGAGCTAGCCTCAATGTCTCGCTGTATATTTTAGCCTTGGCAAATTGCTAAGTAGTAGTCTTGCTTTAAACCTCGTTGATGATCATAGAATTTTACTTTGAGTGAACTGTTCATGTATTTCTAGGACATTGAAGCTCAACTTGCGATTGAAATGCTACTTGAAGAATATCTGAACAGCTTCTTCGAGAATTTATCCTTTTGAAGTCGCTAAGCATGTGCCTGAAGGCTTTACAGTACGACGTTGGTAATTAACAAGGTTTGAGATTAGAGATCCAGAACTTTAATTCTGGTTCTCAGTCATAAGACTGAAATAATTCATAACAAGAAACGGGGGAAATTAAATATGTCTAAGCACTGGTTGCTAACCAGGCGGCGTGCGCTATGGTTAGGTTTGGGAACTGCAGCATTTACTGGTACCTTAACTGCAGATTGGTTAGCCGATCAAAGAAATCAGAGTCAAGTACTTGGGGCTGAGATTGGAGCAGGGGAGCCTCCTTTGAGAGAGATTGCCGCTGCCAAGGGAATAGTTTATGGTGCCTCAGGAAGATACCAGGATCTGTCATCTGATGCAGAATATGCAGCCAAGTTTGCCAAAGAGTGCGGCATCCTGGTTCCAGGGCTTGCACTCAAGTGGGATGCTGTGCATCCAAGTCCAGACAAGTATAACTTTAGCAAAGGGGACTGGATGGTTGAGTTTGCCCGCTCTCACAACATGCTTGTGCGGGGACATACTCTAGTGTGGAATCAAGCGATGCCGAAGTGGCTAAGGGAGAACCTCAACCCGCAAAATGCAGAGCAGCTAATGCGGGAGCACATTAAAACAGTTGTTGGGCACTATGCAGGCAAGATGCACTCATGGGATGTAGTCAATGAGGCAGTCTATCCCAAACATGGAAGAGATGATGGATTACGAAAGACACCCTGGCTAAGAGCTTTGGGTGAGGAGTACATTGATATTGCCTTTCGAGCTGCAGCAGAGGCTGACCCGCAGGCGCTGCTGGTATATAACGACAACAGAATGTCTAATGATTCAGAGGATGGGGAGGCGACTCGCACCTCTATCCTCAAGCTACTAGAGCGGCTAAAGTCTAGGGGCACTCCTGTGCAGGCTTTGGGGATGGAAGCTCACTTGCTGGGAAAGAATGAATCAGTACTACAAGCTTCAATACTGCGAAAGTTCATTCAAAATGTTGGTGACCTGGGACTAAAGGTCATGGTTACTGAACTGGATGTTAAGGATAACCAGATGCCCGCAGACATTAAGACTCGGGACCGTATGGTTGCAGATGTCTACAGTCAGTATCTTCGGGCTGTGCTGAATGAGAAAGCTGTAATTGCAGTGCTGACGTGGGGGCTTAGTGACCGCTACACCTGGCGCTCGAAGTATCCACGCGGTGATGGGGCATCCGTGAGACCCCTACCTCTAGATGCTCAGCTGAACCGGAAGCTGGCTTGGGAGAATAT
>NZ_JBYCCV010000270.1:0-2143 GCF_057473825.1 Aliterella sp. E5.1 | reverse complement strand
GGCAGCAAGGGATGAAGTTTCTGCCCTATTCGCATCATTTAGGTCACCACGATGTAGCGGCATAGAAAGTTACTCCCGTTAGTTTTCAGATATTAGAATCTTCATATTCTCACTTTCTTCCCACTATATCTAATGTCCCTTTTGAGTTTGCAGATACGCCCTAGTAAATGTCAATTAGACACCTTCAACATCCATCACTTGCTACATACTTTCGAGTCTGCCGTAAATAAAGGAATTTCTCAACCAATTGCGCGACACTTAAACCCTATACTTGCGTTACTAATTGGCGACTTGAACTTTTTTGCACCGCGATTTAGTCCATTATTAATTGCCCACTGGTTTGAGTTAATACACGGGAAACCTTTCCCTTATACTTTTCCAGATCCCCAAGATGAGTTTTTAACGGCTTGGTTAAAGTAGCGCAAAGCCTTAATTAGTGGTGACATGAGTAATTTATCAGCGCTGCAAGCAGTCGCCACAACTCCTCAAGAGCGATCGCGAGTTTATTTAGAAAAAGGTTATAGTTTACTGATTGCTGGGCAAGAACTTAACCCCGATAGCCTTACCACAGCTAAAAAATTGGACACTTTTAGAAATTGCTCAAGTTTTAGAAACTGGTGGCGTTTCTTTCTGTTGGGGTACAGCAGCCACACACAATATTACTCAAGGAAAAGTTAATCAAAATATTAAACCTCAAGTGCTGGCGATTGTTCCTCATTATCGCTGCGAAGCATGGCTAAAAAGATGTTTAGAAAGCTTGGTAAATCAGACTAGAGTGCCAGATAGAATTGTTGTAATTGACGATGGTTCAGAAAATCCACCTATAAGTATAGTTGAGCAGTTTCCGCAAATTACCCTACTTGCCTCCCCTGTCAAGGTTGGACCTTACAGACTTATTCAACAAGTAATTGCCAATACAAATTATGACGCATATTTATTTCAAGATGCCGATGACTGGTCAACAAAAAGTCGCTTAGAAAGATTATTGCAAGCAATGACTATTACGGATGCGGAGTTAGTGGGGACGCAAGAATTAAGAGTATATGAGGGTAAAATCACCCCTGTCTGCTATCCCCTAGATGTCAACGCCGCGTTGAAAGAAAAACCAGGACATCCTTTAATCCATCCTAGTAGTTTGGTGACGCGAGATTTGGTAATGCGATTAGGTGGATTTGCTACAGGTTTAAGGTTTGGTGGTGATACCGAATTTCTGCTACGAGCTTCAATAGCCGCAAAAGTTGTTAATATACCTTACTACTGCTATTATCGCCGCAAGCGCCAGGGATCTTTGACTACGGCGGCGGATACAGGTTTAAATTCCCCCGATCGCAATCAACTAATTAAAGTCTTGAAAAGTAGAGCCTTAGCCAATTATGCAGCGTTGCAAGCAAAGCAACCACCATGTTTAACTCCTTTAATTACCGCAAGTCCGATTAAGCTTAAATATGTTGCAGGTTTCCCTCTCTTGGAAAACTCTGTGGAAGGAAACCTCCCCCACAGAGCTTCCGCTTGGCAAGCATAAAGTGGTGTTAGAAGCGATAGTTCCAGTTAAAGATAGAGCAGAAGTCAAGCAATGCGTCCAATCTCTCTTAAGCATCAATTCTATCGATAAAATTACCATCTGTGATGGTGGTTCAACCGATGCTCAATGTATAGCTAGTCTACAAAAACTTACTCGTAAGTGCGATCGCATTTCTATCCTCAATTGTCCCACTACAGGATTTAATAAGTCTAGGCTGCTAAATCACGCGATCGCCAAATCTAGCCGAGAATTATTGCTAATCTCTGATGCTGATATTATCTGGAATGAAGAAGCTATCAAGCAGCTAAAAAGTAAGGTAGCCTCTAACACTATCTGTTACGTGCAAGACGTGGCGGAATCGCAACCGCAATCAGTTTCTGTAAAACGCGATCACTATACTTACAATATTCAGATAGCTGATAACACTGCCTCGATTGAGATTGTACCTTGGTCCTTGCATTCCGGCGATTTGCGCCCTGGTTGCGGATTGATTTGTACAACAAGAAGTACCCTAGTTAGCATCGGTGGATACAAAGAAATTTTTACGGGCTGGGGTTGGGAAGATCAAGACTTATTGATCCGGGTTAAACTTCTAGGTATCAAAATTGTTAGTGATGGCAA
>NZ_JBYCCV010000269.1:0-2156 GCF_057473825.1 Aliterella sp. E5.1 | reverse complement strand
TTTTTTTTAAGAGCAAAGCTTTCTAAAACTTTCTCCTCCGTAAGTCCATCGTTTAGCCCAGTAGCACTCTGTTCATCTTGGTTACTGGAATAGACAATATGAATAGGAGTGTCGGCATATTTGGCGTATTTGGGTTGCTTGACCAGTTCGTTGAAATGTTGGGTTACAGCTTGCTTATAAGCGATCGCTGCCTTAATTGAATACACCGCAAGCATAGCTTTACCTGTACCCCGAATTTGCCGATAGACATCTTTAACTAACAGATCGGTAATATATTGGGCAATGGCATGAATGCGATCGCGGTTTTCATAAATATCCTTTTTATCAACGTCTTTATAGTCAGGTTCGGTGAAGCCTTCTAGTTCGTTGCTAGGAAGGTCAAACAGCATCTTGGAGGCAACGGGGACAATGTTTTTTAGAGGGTTGAGAATAAAGCCATCCTCAATAGCTTCTTTCATAGTGTAGGAGTCGAAGGGAATCCAAAGCTTTTCACTTTCGGCGTAGCCGCTAAATTCCCCAAAACGGGCAAGGGTATGATCGTCGGGAGTGGCAGTAAAGCCAACAATTAGGTTTTTCTTAGTTCGGGTTTGGTTGTACTGATTCTGTGCGTCAAAGGGGGTTTGCAGTTCGTCAAAGATATTGACCATTTCCTCATGCTGGTCGCCACTATTGGAGCGGTGAATCTCGTCAATTAAAAAGACTATGCGGAGTTGAGCGAGTTTTTGTAGGGTGTCATAGTCGAGCATTTCCCGCACGGCTCCAAATTTTTGCAGGTTGACAATAACTAATCGAGTGTCAGACTTGAGGGCTTCTTGGAAGGTTTTTTTATTGTGCGCCTCAAGATACATCCGGTTATCAATGTTCATGTTCAGCATTTTGGAGTCGATTTGGCTGCGGAGTTGCAGGCGATCAACTACAATCATAATTTTGTCGTAGACGTATTGACCGTTGCGGCGCAAGTCTTTGAGTTGCAGGGCTGTCCAGCCAATGATGTTAGATTTGCCAAACCCGGCGGCATATTGCAGCAGTAGAGAATAGACGTTTTTGTTGTTGGCGTAAGCTTTACGCTTTTCGATCAGTTCTAGACGTTTGGCGGTGGAGACATTGGCTAACTGCTGTTCTAACTGATGAATGAAGTAGTCGTCTTCCCCTTCATGCTCTAAAAATTCGTCAATTTTAGCCAGAATTTTATCAGTACCAAATTTTTGTTTAGGGCGGGGTGAAATTAGTTGTCCTAATTCGTTTTTAAGTTCTTTCTTACCATTAAAAACATACACATCCCGCTCAATAAAGTTGTAGTAGAGGATTTCTTTTTCAATCAAGCTTTTGCCATAGTGGGCAGTAAAGAGTTCTTTGAGTTTGTCTTTCTTTTCCGTGTTTGGATGGAGCAGAGGATAGGGTTTGAAGGCTTTGATAACTTTTTTTTCATAGTCTTCGCGATCGTATTTTCCCTCGCGGCAGGTGGTGAGGATTTCGTCAAAAAAGTCAGAGATAGTACGAATGATGTAAGTTTCTCCAATATCCGTGCTGGTAATATGAATAGCTTTTTCAAATATTTTGAGGAAGTCTTTGCGATAGTAATCTTTTTCTTTGTCACTAAGTTGAGGATTGTTATCAAAAATTTGGTAATAGATTTTGGCGGCTTCAAAGTAGTCTTTGACCACCTTGCCGCGCCCATTTTTACGGGCATTTTGGTTACTGAGGTTAGATTTTAGTTCGCTATAAGCTAGATAAATTCCGTTAACAAATAAGCAAATATCAGGACGGATAGAGAAGATTTGTGTGTTTTGATAGTTGTATTTGTAAGGTAGTTCTTGAACAACTGAAAATATATTTTGATAAAATAAACTGCTATCGTGAATTACGCTGTCGTCGGTATAAAACAAGTAAAGTTTGATGCCTTGCAGAGTAACGGATTTGTTGGCGTTGATGAATAATGCCATGTTGCGGCTGCTGGCAATGCGCTCTTGGATGAGGGCGATTAGTTCAGCCAGTAATTGTTGAGAGTTGCCGCTATATTTTTTGAGTATGTGGTCGTGGCGCGACGCGCGCGCGTAGCCGACGTTGCTCATCGCCCCTCCCCTCGTCCGGTTCTGCCGTAGCCGCGGCCGGGCATGCACGGACCGCCCTGTCGGCCGGCCTGTGGTGGTTCGCTC
>NZ_JBYCCV010000268.1:0-1980 GCF_057473825.1 Aliterella sp. E5.1 | reverse complement strand
ACCTGGTCGAGGGTGAGAAAAAATAACAGGTCTACCCATGCGGATGTAGATAGCGATCGCAATAATTAGCAGCAGAAGGGAGAAAAGGAGGAGAGCGATCGCAGATACTATTTTGTCGGCAACCGTTTTGATTACCCGTTGTAAGCTTTTATTAGCAATGTTTGTATTCATTCTCAAAATGCTCTTACTTATTCTAAAACTTTTATATAAGCGAAACGCCTAATTCTTGATAATATCTTTTAAGTCGCTTGAAAACAAAACGTTCATCATACTGCGCTTCAACCCTTTTACAACTCGCTCTTCCCAAGGCTTGCCGCAAGGCAGAATCTGACAACAATTTTTCTAAAGCTGCGGCTAAGTCCTCACTATTTTGAGGTGGCACAACCAAGCCTGTTTCTCCATGAACAACTGCTTCTCTACAACCCCGAATATCTGTTGTAACAACGGGTAAACCCATTGCCATTGCTTCGAGAATAGACCGGGGTAGACCCTCATGGGTATAAGTGGGCAGTGTAAAAATATCTAAAAGACCTAGAAGCTCTGGTGTGTCATTGCGCTCGCCCGCAAGTGTGACATGATTCTCAATTCCAAGGGTGTGAATTCTTTCAACTAGTTCAGTGTAAAAAGGCTCAGGATCTGTACTCAGTTGACCGCCAACTACCAGAATATGCAAGTTAGGGAACTGAGGCAGTAGCTTAGCTGCAGCTTCAATTAGATATCCACTGCCTTTTTTGCGAGTCAAACGCCCAATCGTGCCAACAACCAAAGCATTAGTAGGAATGCTTAACGATTCTCTTAGTTGCCTTTGACAAATAGGATCAAGGCGCTCTTGCTTAAAGCGATCAATATCTACACCATTACCCAAATAACAAATTTTCTCCGGTGGACAAAGATTTAACTTTTGAGCTGTGGCAATATCTTCGTAGTTTTGTGTAAGAATCAGATCAGTAATTGAAGCAATGATTTTTTCAATGGTTGAGAAGAAGAAGTATTGGCTAGGGGAAGACTGATCGTGAAATGGAAAGCCATGGGCAGTATAAACAATGCGTTTAACACCAGCAAGTTTTGCAGCAATCCGACCTAAAACAGCAGCAATAGGAGTGTGTACATGCACCAGATCGTATCGCTGCTGTTGCATTAACTTTGTCAGTTGATAAATACTCTTGAGGTTGAGAACCGGAGAAATTTGGCGGTCAATCTGAACAGGGTGAACCACATATCCTTGCTGCTGTAGTTGTTTTACTTCTGATCCCGGAGAGCAAGCGATTTCAACCGATAACTGGCGAGACAGCAAATAATCAATTTGAGGTCGCAGCAGGATCTCAGCAGTGGCTCCAATTGCACAAAGATGCAATATTTTCATGACAATTAAAGAAAAAATCTGTTGGTTCAGTAGATATTTGCTAAGGAGCATAAAAAAGTCTTAGGACTTCAACCATGCTTCTGTCTGCTCTCGCAGATAACAATAGAATGCATTCCGCTGTTCGCGGAGAGCTTCATCTTTGTACTCCTTTGCTTTTTCTAAGTTACGTGTGGACATGAGAGACATGCGTTCTGGTTCATTCACCACCTCGTGAATTTTACGTGCCAAGGCAGCTACATCACCTGGCGGCACCATATCTTCAGGAGGTAGTAGTTCCGGGATACCGCCTACCGTAGAACCAATGCAAGGCAGTCCTCGAGCCATTGCCTCGATCATTGCTCGGGGTAACCCCTCTTGATAAGACGGTAAGACAAAAAGGTCAGCCCGATCCAACTGCTCACGCACATCATCGCTAGCAGACAATTGTCCAAGGAATCGGATACGCTCTTCTAGACTTAGCTTTGCAACTTGTGCCTCAAGTTCTTCCTGGTGCTTACCTTCTCCAACTAAAATTAGCTTGAGGTTTAAGCCCTCTTGCACACAAATAGAAACAGCATTGATTAGAATATCAGGAGCTTTATAGAGTTGAGCTAAAGTGCCCACGAATATAAGGTTAA
>NZ_JBYCCV010000267.1:0-2173 GCF_057473825.1 Aliterella sp. E5.1 | reverse complement strand
GCGTACTAGCGTTTGCAATCTCTCTTTCTGTTCCAGATTTAGAAATCCTTTGGCAGGCATTGTCCCCTCCACCCTTTGCCAATTCAAGTTTCTATTTTATATCTTTTAAAGGTATATTGGCTTAACTTCTGTCTTCCTTTGCCAAGCAGCTACTCAGAAAAAGAATTTATCAGCGCTTCGACTCCAACCTCGCGATCGCCACTCCTGGGTAATAAATCCCCAAAATCTGCCGATAATCATACCCCTGATTCGCATAAGCATAAGCTCCATTTTGGCTCATCCCCGCTCCCTTATGCGCCTTGTCCACGATCGCCTGCGTTGCTGCATAAAGCGATTCGACTACCCCACCCTGGTAGCTAAGGATTTCCCCGGCGGTTTCCCCAACTGCCTGGTGGGTCGTATTGTATTCGGTAGCAATGCCTTTGTATGCCTGATGTCTTTCATCGTTACCTAAATCATATTTTTCATGGGCATTGCGAAAAGTATGCACCAAAGCATACGACCTCGCGGCGACAGCTTGGGCTTTCAGTGCCTCCATAGGGGCGGCGGCAGACATTTCGCTGCCTACTACAGATAGGAGATATTCTTCCAAACCCACATAGTTTATAGCAAGTAGCTTATCTCCTTGCGCTACCAATAGTAACTTGCCCCTATACCAGCTATTACCGACAAATACCGCTCCTCCCTTCGTCGGCTCAATCCATAGACCAGAAGGTATTTGCACTTCTTGAAATGCAATGCTTGAGCTACTAGCAGATACTTGAAATGCTTGAGATGGCGGCAGTTGCTCTAGCTGTTGCCCGTTACCATCGATAATGTTTGCTGCCGTAGAAGATGCGATCGCCAGCTTATCAATATTTTGTGCGATTGCAACCCTAATTTCGATAGCTGGAGCGGTGTAGGGGTAAGTAGTTGCTTTGTTGTTCAAGCTTTTAGCTTGTGGCAGATGCTTTGGTGCGATTACTTTTTGAAGCTGCTTTTTCGCTGAGGTTCGCGGATGGGAAGCACTAACTGTAGGAGCGGCTGGAGTTGTCTGCGGCAGTAGGGCGGGTGGCGGCAGAGGTTTCTTTTGAGTATCAACCGTTGTAGTAGAATATGGTTGCCCAAAGGATAGTTGTAGGCACACTAGGGGGATAGCTATTGCCGGAAGAAACCAAAATAAACTCCGCATTTCAAGACCTTGGTTTATCCACTAACATCACTGCATACTCGGTATCAAGCATATCGATTTTCTGAATATACACGCTGTCTCGACTGTAGGGTAATGGAACAGCATTAGCATAGCCAAAAGCGGCGGATTTCTGGTTATCATCAGTGATGCAGACAATCATTGTTCCTTCGGGATACTCATCAATTTTACTAGCAATAGTATAGGGTAGTCTTATAGCTTGAGCATAACCATAGCCTATTGCTTCGGTGCTAGGACTTTCAACGATTAGCTGAGGCGGTTCGCACTTTTGCAAATAAATATAGGGTAGATTTCTTGCTTTTGCAAACCTGTTGCCTTTTTTGGCAATAACAAAATGATTGACTTCGGGGCGATCGGGGCAAAGCACTTGCAAACCGTGATTAGTCGAATATTCTATGATTCCTACCTCTGAATTATGAACTACCCCGCCCATTTAGGACGATGGACGAGGTTTCTGATGCTTCATTTCGGCTAGTTGCTTAAATCCACCGCAGTGAATAGAAGTAGAGCTATCTGATCCACGTTTATCGAGGCTAGTTCCTAACCCCGTTGCCCAGTTGAGCATAACTTTTGCTGCCGCTACGTCGCGGTCGATAGTAAGTCCACACGGGCAATTATGGACTCGCTCACTTAATTCTTTTTTCGGCGTTGCATATTATAGGGATGGTCGAGTGGGAATAGGCACGGTCTTGAACTTCAAATAATGAAGGAGTAAGCCAATGGAATAGCGCAGCATCTCCTGGGACTTGGAATAACAGAACGTCTGGCGATCTAATCGTGCCAAGTAGTGCCGTCAGCGACTATTCTCCCCTTCAACTCGTGTGCTCCCTAACTTGCTTACTAGATGAGCCAAATCATTAATCAAACATTTGTAAACTGGGTAGCCGTCAGTGATGTAAAGAAAGCATTCCCAGCCGCGTAAAATTAACCATAACTGCCAAAAGGTCGCGGCACTACGAGCTCCTAAAACCAAAGCTAAGATTC
>NZ_JBYCCV010000266.1:0-2190 GCF_057473825.1 Aliterella sp. E5.1 | reverse complement strand
ATGCGTCAACGTATTGCTCGATTGGTCAGAAAGACGCTTTCGTTTTCTAAGAAATTAGAGAATCATATTGGTGCTATTTGGCTTTTTATCCACCATTACAATAAATCCTTACATGTTTAGCACTACCATCTTAGACGGCAGTAAAACTTAGCTTGAACAATAGGCATGACTGTTGACCCGACAAAACTAGACGACCTCGAAATGCTCTCCCTACTTGCGCTTGGGCTAAATGCCTATATGGAGCGAGTCATGGCAGGCGAAAAAGACCCATTTCCCTACCCCGATGCTCTACTGTGCGGTTTTAATCAACTAATCCTCACCTGTGCTTTGCGCGATGTACCTAGAGCGCAGCGACCGACAAGCATCCCTGAGTTTGTAGCTAATTGGGCAATTCTACCTTTAGCAGAATGGGGAGTAAAGCTAGATATTCCAGTGGATATGCTTGCAGGAGATGAGCGCTTGCTCGATCCAGACTACGATGGTAGCCCAACAGCATTATGTCGAAAACTTAGCCGAGGGGAAGTGATACCTTTGACAGTCAAGGGAACAACTATCGCCGATAGGACAGCTAACCCAAAGGCGATCGCATAAGTTCTAGGGGGTCTACAATAATTTAGTTGAAACCAGAGTTAATCTTGTGGAAACCCATCAACTTGACCTGTTTGCTGGCGTTGTAATTCCTAGAAGTAGCAGCAGACCAGAAAGCCTAAGCATGGATGCGGACGCATTAGTGCGGTGGAAAACAAGAATTGCTACCCACCAGCAACAAATGAAGGAAAGCCAGCCTGTGCAAGGGAGTTTGTTTAATGTGACTAGGGCGCACGTTAACCCCGACAACATAGACCCTTTCAGCCTTAGCCTATGCCCAATGTCGTTTTATCGCTTACCAGCAGATAGCCCAGGTGAGGCTTGTATATACTTTGTGTTAGATAGTGCTGCTGGGTTAGTTTTGTATATTGGTGAGACGAGCAAGAGTAACAAACGATGGAAAGGAACTCATGACTGTAAGAGGTATTTAGACAAATACCAAAGTCTACATTACCAGCATGGGCTATCATGTGCAGTTAATATGGCGTTCTGGTGGGATGTACCTGCGGTGGCAAGAGCAAGGCAGCAGATGGAGTTGGGGCTGATTGAAAGGTGGAAAGCGCCGTTTAACAAGGAAAATTGGACTTTATGGAGTGCGCCGTTCGTTTGAACATTAATAAGGAATTATGCAAGAGATTATCGACCGTATTCATAAACTCCTAGCACTTGCCACTTCAGCAAACGAGTACGAAGCTAGTGCGGCGGCAGCTAAGGCTCAAGAAATTTTGACAGAGTATAATCTGCGACTTGAAGATATCAAAACCAGTCAAAAGTCTCCCGCGCTCCCAATCGAGCAAATTACAGTTGGCTCTAATAGCCGAAAAGTTTATTGGAAAGGCTTTATCGCCAATGCGATCGCTAACGCTAACTTTTGCAAAATGTGGTGGATGAGCGGGAAGATGGTTGTAGCAGGAAGAAGTCATAATGTAGCGATCGCTCTGTCGCTATACGATTACCTGATTAAAACGGTAGAACGATTAGCGGCTGAGGGAGTGAAGGCGGAGAAACAAGCATGGCGTATTTATTTAAGCCAGGTTGAAGGCACTGACATTGAAGCCTTGGCACAACCAAATTGGCGTAGATGGAAATCGAGCTTTATCACTGGCTGTTCTAAGCGGCTCTTGGAGCGGATTGAAGAACAAACGCAACAGATGAATAGCGAAGGTATCCCTAATACAAAAGTAACAGGGCTGGCTTGCCGGATGGCTCACGAACGCGAACAAGAGGCGATCTCACAGTGGCGGCAAGAACAAGGAATTACTCTAACTGGGCGCAAAGCAACTTCTAAAGCAAGAGTGACCAGAGATGGTTACATGGCTGGACAACGTGCAGGCGACTCTATTAGTCTTGAGCGTCAATTGAGTAGCGCCAGTAGCCAACTAAGTAGGTAAGCGTAATTAAACTGAAGATAAGTTTCAGAAGAGATGTAACTGCGTAAAGCTTTCAAGCGATGTCATCTTATATTTAATTTGACCTATAGCAATCCTAGGTGGGTTGTGGAAAGACAGCATACTCAAATAACTTTGGGAAGTTAAAGGTTCGACCGTGAGTTACAAGTTCAAACAGGAGTTTGACAAGAAAAAAGGAATCACACAGGTGGTA
>NZ_JBYCCV010000265.1:0-2038 GCF_057473825.1 Aliterella sp. E5.1 | reverse complement strand
ATGAGTGATTTAATTTACTTTTTAAAAGACTTTGTTTTGCTGGGAGCTTATCTTCGCTACTTTATTTTTCCTACCTCGCAGGAAAAATTTTTTGTTAAGCGTAATTTTATCTATATTTTAATTTTACTATTAGCAGGATGGATTTTATTTCAGGCTTTCAATCCTAGCTTAGGATCTCCTTTTGTCGGAATTCTAGGAATCAGAGGCTATCTTTTATATATTCCATTAATCTGGCTGATCCCAAACCTATTTCAGTCTGAGGCAGAACTTAAGAGGTTTTTGCGAAACTATCTTTTACTAACTATTCCAGTCTGTTTATTAGGAGTAGCTCAGTTCTTTAGTCCCCCCGGCAGTCCGATTAATGTGTATGTACCGGTCGAGGGAGTTGATCCTGAGACAGTCGTCACTTTTGGTCAAGAGGTTACGCGGGCAAGAGTGACAGGGACTTTTTCCTACATTGCCGGTCACTCCGCCTATTTAAGTTTTTGCTATAGCCTTTTGCTAGTTCTTCTAGCAAGGGAACAAACCCAGCGCTGGCGATGGATTTATGCGGTTGAAACGCTTTTAGTGATTGCCAATGCTTTTATGACCGGCTCTCGCTCAGTTATCCTGTTCATTATTTTGTTCTCAGGGATTTATTTCGGGCTTAAGAGTATCAAGCAGCCCGGAGAAATGTTGCGAACTGTGGGTCGAATTATCCTGCCATCAATGGCTATTGTCGTAGCGGCAATGATCTGGTTCCAACCTGCTATGGATGCATTTTGGGACCGAGCAACGACCAGTGAGGATGTTAATAATCGAATTTTAGACAGCTTTACGCAAGTCGGGACCTATAGCCAATTCAGCCAATATAAAGGCTTGGATGGCTACGGAGCAGGGGCAACGCACCAAGCAGCCCCGATTGTCCGTGGTCTCTTTAATCTTCCCCCCGGAGAATCACTACCTTCGAGTGAAGGGGAAACAGGCCGGGTTTTTTTAGAACTAGGTCCCATCGGCTTTTTACTTTGGTATGGCCTACGACTAACGCTGATTGCGGCTTTAGGTTCTTTGTTTTTGCAGCTAAAGCGGCCCTTGTTAAAGGATTTAGCCTTAGCTGCCTGCCTGACCCAGTTAATTTCAATCACGGCTCATCTCGTTTTTCACCATACTTTCTTACCTCAATTCTGGTTCTTGAGTAGTTTTATTTTCCTTCTACCCCGCTTGGAGCAGCAGCGGCAATTTGTGGCTAAGGTAACAAGGACACAAATCCCATGAGTCAACTCCGGATTTCTTTAGTTCATACCACCGGCAATCCAAATTCGCGCAATGCGGCCCAAAGTCTGGGGCAAGCAGCACTCCTGCATGAGGTGATTACTACTTTCGGCTATGGTCAGGATGGCCTTTTGAAGGCTTTCATGGGCTGCCTGCCAAAGACGATTCGCCAGCAGCTCGAAGTTGAACTATCTCGGCGAACTTGGATAGTTCCCCCAGGGGGGGTGATGAAAAACCACCCTGGGCGAGAAATTATCCGAGTTGTGCTGCAAAAGCTACCTTTTGCTCAGAGAATGGGACTGGACTACAAAACTTTAATCCTCTGGCTTTGCACGGCCCTTGATCGTCATGTTGCCGACCATCATCTTCAAGGGCTCGATGCAATCTACAGCTATGAGGACATTGCTGCAACCACTTTTCAAACAGCAAAACGACAAGGAATTTATTGTCTTTATGAGTTGCCGATTGTCTTCTACCGGACTAGTCAAGCAATACAAAAATTAGAAGCAGAACGTTTCCCGGAACTTGCTTCAGCCTTGCAAGCAGCTCAGGAACCCCTTTGGAAACTCAAGCGTAAAGATCAAGAAGTTCAACTTGCTGACCATATTTTTGTTGCCTCATCCTTTACGAAGCAGTCCTTGCAGGATGCGGGGGTGTCAACAGACAAAATCAGTGTTGTTCCCTACGGAGCTCCTACTGACTATTTTTATCCGCGTCCTAAACCGGATTCCGATTTTAGGGCTCTGTATGTTGGCCAAGTGTCCCCCCGCAAAGGTATTCAATATTT
>NZ_JBYCCV010000264.1:0-2063 GCF_057473825.1 Aliterella sp. E5.1 | reverse complement strand
ACTCCCTGACCAACATGGTCAAGGAAGGTAACAAGCGCTTGGATGTTGTTAACCGGATCACCGGCAACGCTTCCTCTATTGTTGCTGACGCTGCTCGGACTTTGTTTGAAGAACAGTCCCAGCTGATTCAACCCGGTGGTAACGCTTACACCAATCGTCGGATGGCTGCTTGCCTTCGCGATATGGAAATCATTCTGCGCTATGTCACCTACGCCACGATTGCTGGGGATGCCAGTGTGCTAGATGATCGTTGCTTGAATGGCCTGCGGGAAACCTATCAAGCATTGGGCGTACCGGGTGGTTCCGTGGCCACAGGTGTTCAAAAAATGAAAGATGCTGCTGTTGCAGTTGCCAACGACTCCAACGGCATCACCAAGGGTGATTGCAGCAATTTGATGTCTGAATTATCTAGCTACTTTGACCGGGCAGCCTCTGCTGTCGGCTAAGCTGCTGATTCAGCCTGATTCTAATTTTTCTTGAGAACAAAACATTGCAGGATAAATCTTAGGGAGATACCCCAACTATGAAGACACCGATTACTGAAGCGATCGCTGCTGCTGATACCCAAGGCCGGTTTATGAGCAATGCTGAGATGCACCAAGTGTATGGCCGCTATGAGCGGGCTGCAGCGGCAATGGAAGCGGCTCGGACCTTAACCAATAATGCCCAAAAGTTGGTTGATGGCGCTGCTAATGCTGTGTACCAAAAATTCCCTTACACCACTCAGCAGCAAGGCAATAACATGGCCTCTGACTCCCGTGGTAAGTCCAAGTGTTCTCGCGACATTGGCTACTACGTGCGCATGGTGACCTACTGCCTCGTTGCCGGTGGCACAGGCCCCATGGATGAGTACCTGCTGGCTGGTTTAGATGAAATGCACCGGACCTTTGACCTCTCCAATAGCTGGTATGTCGAAGCCCTGAAGCACATCAAAGCCAACCATGGGATTACGGGCCAACCTGCTGTAGAAGCTAACGCCTATATTGACTACGCCATTAACGCTCTGAGCTAGTCATCTAGTGTGTTGCCCGGAAGAATTAGTGGATGTTGGCCGCCGGGCTAGCAGTTGCTGATTTTTCCGGGCATTGTTTTCTGGTTGTCTGAGAACTTCTGAATACTGACGATAAAAAACTTCAAAATATTTGCTGTGCTGGGAGAAAAAAGATGAGTGGTTTAGTAGCAGCCAATTTAACCGCAGCTGGAAGGCTCGGTGTTTCTGCCTTTGATACCTCCTCTCAAGTTGAGCTGCGACCTGACTGGTCAGAGGATGATTTACAAGTCGTGATTCGGGCCGCCTACCGCCAGGTCTTAGGGAATGACTACATCATGGCCTCGGAGCGGCTGACCTATGTTGAGTCTCAACTGCGGCAGGGAAACATCAATGTCCGAGAGTTTATTCGGGCGATTGCCAAGTCAGATTTATACAAAACAAAGTTCCTCTACTCCAATTCCAATACTCGCTTTATCGAACTGAACTACAAGCACCTATTGGGGCGGCCCCCCTACGCTGAGGATGAGATTAACTATCATCTCAATCTTTACAACGAGAAAGGCTACGATGCAGAGATTGACTCGTACATTGATAGCAATGAGTACGAAGATAGCTTTGGCAACAATGTTGTCCCTTACTACCGTGGGTTTTCAGTTGATCCTGGGGTAAGGACCACCGGCTTTACCCGCATGTTTCGGCTCTACCGAGGCTACGCCAGCAGCGATCGCTCTCAGGTTGAGGGAAAAGTTCCCCATCTGATGCGGGAGTTAGCCCAAAATCGGGCTTCTGGAATTCGCACCCCTGCTGGGTCTTCAGGGGGCTGGAGTCACATTGGGGCTGGGAGTGATGAAACCCCCAAACAAGCCTTAGGAGGCTCCTGGGGAGAAAGCGGGCGAGTCTATCGGCTGGAAGTGGCTGGGATTCGGCAGCCAGGCTATCCGAGGGTGCGCCGCAGTAATGTTGCCTACTTGGTCCCAGTTGAGCAAATGCTGCCTAAGATGCAGCAGATTCATCGCATGGGCGGCAGAATTGTCGATGTTTCTCCTGCCTCATAAATCGGCCCTATGTACAG
>NZ_JBYCCV010000263.1:0-2115 GCF_057473825.1 Aliterella sp. E5.1 | reverse complement strand
AGAATCGGGTCACTAGGGTCAAACAAAGCCAGCTCATAGAGGGCCATGGAGCCAGCCCACCCTGAGACCAGGGCAGTGTGCATTAGGTGTGTTGCAATTAGCCGCCCCGGATCATTAATAAGAACTGTATGTACTCGGTACCAGGGTAGTCCCATAGACTACGCTCCTCCTCTAATACTTCAAAACTTTTCGGCGGTTTATTAAGCCAGATTTTATTAACACTCCACACAACTTAGTTAGAGAAACTCTTGTGGGTGGGGCCCAGTAGATCGACACCAACTAAGTCTGCATCGATTTATATTGAACCATATTTGCGTACACCAAAGCTTAACTAGGGTTTTTGCATGTGCTTAAATCCCTTAGGAAGCAGCACCTGGTCGATGACTCTGCATAAGGGTCTTAAAAAGGTTAACCAGCAATGAGTAAGCTCTACCGGGCACCATTAAAGTTAACAATCACTCCAGCAAGAAGTGAGTTATCTGGCAGTTCTCTTTAAAATGAGAGTGTATAAAGAAGTGTATCCAGTGTTAGAGGCGATTGCAAGCAGGTTTGCCGCCTAGCCGCGACGACCGATTGTTTGCGATCGCTCGATTCCTAAGCTAAGGCTTAACCTCCCAAAGGCCAAAATCTAGGCCGGGGGATGGTTATTCTGGGTAGTGGCAATCATGATGCTTCCCGTCGGATCTGACTTGATTCGAGGGAGTGCAGTAACGACAAGGACTTACAAAGATGGGCAATATCAAGTTTATTAAAGAGAACCAGGAGATTATCGCCGCCGATGGAGCTAACCTGCGCCTCAAAACCCTGGAAAATAACATTGATCTCTACACCCTAAAAGGCAAGCTGATGAACTGCGGCGGCTACGGCCAATGTGGGACGTGCGTTGTGGAGATTGCCGAGGGGATGGAAAATCTTTCTCCTCGGACAGAGGTTGAAAACCGCAAACTCAGCAAAAAACCTCAAAGCTATCGTTTGGCTTGCCAAACCCTGGTCAATGGACCTGTGAGTGTCAAAACCAAGCCTTGAGGATAAATCTCTTTCGAACTGTGATTAACTCTTGATCTGGCTGAGATAGCTGGCGTAGGGAAAGGATTTGGCTAGTTGATGTTGAGCCGATGAATTCTACCAAATGACCGAAGCTGAAGAACAAGAGATGTTATTCTAAAGGCATCAATGCTTGAGACAAGAGAGGGTCTAGATTGTTATGGAAGTCAACCTGTTAGGATATATCGCAACTGCCCTATTTGTACTGGTTCCGACTGCTTTTTTGATTCTTCTCTACGTTCAAACCACCAGCCGGGAGGGTGATGAGGGCAGTTAAAACCAATTCAGCTTAGACCTTAGAAACTATTTTTTGATTTGGGTTGCATCCCTAAGCTGCGATTGCTTAGGTTAGTTATATAAAAATTGTGAAAGCAAAGGCTCAGAAAGAGATTTATCTCCCTGAGCCTTTGTTAATTTGTCCATCAGGTCCTGAGCCGTGATTCTGTCGTGATCCTGGAGGCTGCCTACCCCCCTGCAGGCGATTACTCGCTGCGGACAAACAGAACGGGGCAATTGGCATAGACCCGCACGTAATCTGATAGGGAGGTCCCTAACAACCGATCCAAATCTGGCAGGTTTTTGGCTACCGAAGGGCGGCGATCGGGGGACCCTAGCATCAGCAGGTTCACATTCAATGATTCGGCAAATTGACAAATCTCTTCGCCAGGTTTGCCAGCGCTGGCAACACATTGGTAGGCAATCCCTCTGTTCTTAGCTTCTGCCACCGCCGGGGCTAGAACGGGATTCTTTTCGGCATTGCTTAGCATTGACTCACGATGACCCTGCAGATCGCGATCGACGTGGGCCAGGATCAACTTTCCACCCTTAACCCCTTGGAGGAGAGACAGGGCTAACTTTAGACAATCCTTGGCCGCCTGAGACTCATCCATCGCGACCATGATCCGATTAATCTTGCCCACGAAAATGTCGTCTTTGACCAACAACCCGATCGCGAGGGTCGTGCCGCCGACGGAGTAGACGAGCGTGGTGGCGAGCAGCCCCCAGAGGTCCGCGCCGATGACGCGCCGGTAGTTGGCGAGGGTCAGGTCGAGGCTGAAGAAGTTGAAGTCC
>NZ_JBYCCV010000262.1:0-2172 GCF_057473825.1 Aliterella sp. E5.1 | reverse complement strand
ACGTGTGCTCTTCTGATCTGAAAAGCTTGGGTGCCATGAAATAACAGATAGCCATGGGTTTGCCGATCCCTCAAGGAGTCGGCAATCGTTTCTAGAATCGGGGCAGCCACCGGCAAGTCAGAGGAACCCAGCGATAAATCAATTAGTTCCCGACCTTCCAACCGGGCCTTGGCCTTTGCTTGATCCATATCCGCAAAGACATTTGCCTGGAATCCTTTTAATCGTTCGGCAAACTGCATAATCGCTTGGCTCTAGACTACTCAGCTTCCTCGTCAGGGGCTGGCAAAGGAAAAACCTCTCCCCGTAAATAGGCTGAAAAATGCTGCTGAAAATACAACCAGGAAGTCATATCTTCTTGATCTAGTTTATGCCGAGGGGCATGGCGATAGCGTGGCACTCGGGTATTAATCTGGTCTTGAAGTAAAGGCGGTAATTCAGCCAAACTAGCAACCTTATGACCATAGGCACTATAGATTAGCTGACCCGGCAAACTTCCCATCTTCATCCACGGCAACCAGGGTCCAATGCGATCCCAGGAGACCATCAAGCTAGAGACCGTCGTTTGCTCAGGATTGAGCAAGTCTGCAGTGGGAACAGTTAACTTAAAAAGTTCTGCTGCCTGGTAGGTTGGCGCTGGACTATATTCTCGTAGAGTCAAGTCCTTAGCCAAGGGGTTAGGGTAGTTCAAAAACAAATCAAAGACAAAGGTTGCCCTGTCGCCCAAAACTTGAGCTGGAAACTCTCCCCGAAATCGGCCTTGGACAGGATCATTGGCAACATGAACCACCGGCACAATCTCATGGGTCCAAGGGTTCTGCCACTGATGGAGAATCTCTCCGGTTTCGGGATCTACATAGTAAGTCAGTTCCCGAGAGGTAAAGTCCCAGGCATCCTCCTGCTTAATACAGCGACCAACACTCATACCAACGATGTCGAACAGCTTTTTCTTGGGCTGCTGCGGTACAAAGGCATAGATAGAGCCACTCCAGCCAATTAAGGACTGCTGGCCATCGGTGGTGCCCCGCACCTTGACAAACGCTTTGGCACCAAATTTCTGCATCATGGCTGAACCAAGTTGAGCAAGACGAGGTTACTAGGACAATGATTCAGCAGTCCCCGCAAGGGTGTCAATCAATTGAGACAGCCTTAATATCCACAGGTGTTTCCATTGCATCTGACGAAGATGCTTCTGGCTCCTGGCGCTGACGAGCCTGAAGCCGCTCCGTGAGCAGCTGAGAAATCTCAGAGATGAATAAAGTCAAAACAGCAATATCATCAAGCTGACCTATGATTGGGAGAAAGTCAGGGGCAATGTCAATGGGGCTTATTAAATAGATGGCCGTTCCTAAGATCATCCACCAGCGATATTTGGGGTTGCGCAGGGTGTTGCGATACCAGGTATAAAGAGACTGAATTGAAAAGCTCATAGGTTAATCTCCAAATTACCTAGATCTTGCCAAACTACGGCTTAAAAAACGGGTGTGGATATCCCCCAACTCCCAATCGGGTTTATGATGGTTCGCTAGGATTTAGAGTTTCAAGTGATGGTAATTCCGGCAGGTACAGAACTAAGGAAAGAACAGTGAACATTGCAGATGTCCTTCAGAATAGTGGTCTGGCGATCTGGCCGCTCCTGATTTTATCCGTCCTAGCCCTAGGCACCATTTTTGAGCGGCTGTGGTTCTGGGGGCGCATTCTTAGAGGGGAAGGGAGATTAGTCGATGAAATTCTTGCTGCTGCTCGCCGGGATTGGGATGAGGCAACCCGCATTGCCCAACAAAACACAGATCAACCCATTGGCAGGTTTTTATTTACGCCCTTGAGATTAGCAAAACAAGAGCCAGAAGTTTTTCGGCTAGCCCTAGAAGCCTCAGCGGATGAAGAATTAAATGCGATGCGGCGCGGGGATAAGGTTTTAGAGGCAGTGATTGCCTTGGCCACTTTATTGGGGCTGCTGGGCACGGTTTTAGGCTTGATTTATTCTTTAAGTGAGATTCGAATTGGTGATATTGGCACCTCAGCCACCCAGGGCGTAACCCTGGGGATTAGTCAGGCCTTGATCAGTACCGCAGTCGGATTGGTTGTGGCGATTACCGCTCTGGCTTTTTATCGCTTATTCCAGGGTTTTTTATTTAATCAAGCCCGGATCTTTCGCCGAGCCGGGAATGAACT
>NZ_JBYCCV010000261.1:0-2263 GCF_057473825.1 Aliterella sp. E5.1 | reverse complement strand
GCCGTTGTGGATGAAGCCATTTTTTACTATTCTTTCTGACCCGCATTTTGGACAGTTTAGCTTCTCTTCACTCATACAACTCTCTCTACATAATCTTTCCACTTATCCTTACATATTTGGCACTACCCAAGCGACATTCTCAACATATTACGTAGCTGTATCAGTAAGCATCTTCCTCCTTACCTCTCGGTGGCGCGTCTCAATTTCATCTGCATGATTACACAGATAATCTGCTAATTCCTTTAGGGGAACCTGCACATTTTTAACGCCTTTCATGTAAACTCTTTCCAAGCACGCTATATTACTGAGAGTAAACTTTGTCTTGCCTATCTAAACAGTTCTAATTTTCAATCTAATTTCACACATGAGGAGCAAGATTTACTAAAGGATGTCTTGCCGTGGTCCCATAAATTAGAAGACGCTACTGCTCAGTATTATGGTAGAGAACTAGAAATACGAAAAATTGCTTTTGAATATCAATCGTCACTTGTTCTGAAGGCTGCATATGATATTCGAGGTGATGGCGTAGTAATCGGACGTTCTTTACCTCCAGACGAGTGGAAAGAGCGAATTAACATCTGTTGGGGTAAACCATTTATCCTTCAAGAGTTTATACAGCCTCCTAATGTGATAGTACCAACTAAAGAAGGTAACAATTTTACTTTTAAAAATTTTAGTTTTGATCTATTTATGTTTGGTGGACAATTCCAAGGGTTTGGTTCAAAAAGTAGTGATAATGAAAAATTGAACTTATTTCAAGGAGGAAGTAAACAACCCGTTTTTTCCCTTACCTAATACTTGCTTAATATAAAAATATTGAATTATGGAAGCTATTGAAGTAAGAGTATTCACAACAAGGATAGATCAGGGAAATCCAGCAGCTGTGATTATGAATTTTTCAGATTCTGAAGATGAGATGCAAGCTTTAGCCGCTATTCTGAATTATCCGGTTACTGTTTTTGTACAACTCTCTAGTAAATCTGAACAAGTCGATGTTTCTCTCCGTTACTTCACACCACAGATGGAAATTCCTGCCTGTGGTCATGGTACACTAGGCGCTGCTCACTATCTATTATCAGATTTTCATACTAAGCAATTAACTGTTAAAACTGGTAAGGGTGAGTGTTTAACAATTGAACGAAGTGATAATAGTTTATTGCTGCTGAAGCTCCAAGACTTTAAATTATTGAATATAGATTTTAACCTTCAAGAAATTTGTAGTTTGCTTGGCATTACTGATAAAAGCTTTATAGATGTTGATTATCCTTGTTGTGTTGCTTCAGTTGGTAGCCCTAAACTCCTCTTTCCAGTCAAAGACATTCACGTCTTATTTAATCTGGAGCTTCAATTCTCTAAAATTACTGAGTGGAGCAAGCAAAATAAGGTCAATGGTATTTATGTTTACACTAAAGAAACTCTTGAACTGAATTCAAATTTCCATGCTCGAAGTTTTAATCCAATGACAGGTGCTAATGAAGACGCAGCAACTGGAGTAGCTGCTGCTGCTTTAGCAGCCGCAGTAGCGAATTTTAAGCAGAGTCAGCATGACTTTCTTATTGAGCAAGGCGACATTATAAACCGACCTAGTCGTTTATATATATCTACTAAACCCTTAATAAGGTTAGGTGGTTTTGCTGTTACTGTTGGTTCAATTTTGACATAATATAAGTTGAGCTAGAGTAGCCGAGTTGGTTACAATAAACAATAGTTTTTTGGGATTATAAATTATGAATATCCGTTCTTACAATAAGAACTTATCTACAACTGAACTATCAGATGCTTTAGAATCGTTTGGATATACGAATGGGTTAAGGGGAATTAAGGCTTATAAGCAGGGGTTTAAAATTTTTGGACCCGCTTTTGTGCAGAAACCATTCTTTCGATACTTTAGTCTTCTTTTGAGTTTTGTTCCATTGTTTTACCCAATTATTTAGCAGTGTTGTCCCCAAGTCTTTCTACACTGACATTAGTATTTGTTGGCTCTAGGCTGGAAACACTTGGAGAGAATGCGTTTATCATAGTAGCGGAGATAAGTCCCATACCTATTAATAATATTCCTCTTTGTTTATCTTCACCATGTATGATCGCCCTGGACATCGATAGAAAACCAAGCATAATCATTAGAAAACTCGTACAGGTTGTGTTGCAAAAACTTTGTGAGGACAGAAAACCTCTGTGGCAGGAGTTCGGATTATGCCACCACTCCAAAGATTTGATTGATGAAGAGAACCCGCTCTTTGATGGCTCCCTTGGGAACTCCCAA
>NZ_JBYCCV010000260.1:0-2288 GCF_057473825.1 Aliterella sp. E5.1 | reverse complement strand
TAGCAGCTGAAGACGACCGCATCATCTACGCTTACTGCTCGGGCGTGTCACTAGAGGAGGCCCTCATGGGCGGGGCCATCCGCCTTAGACGCGCCGTCAAAATCGCCTCCGACGTCTTAGCTGCGCTGGCTCTTTGCAGTCTGGGTTAGATGTCCAGGGATAATTCATTTTTCAAAGAAATATTAGAATGATAGAGATGAAAGAGTTGGAGAACAAAAATGGAGGCAAGCCTAATTCAATCCCTTCAGGAGATTAAGGATTTCCGAACATCTCAAGGTAGACGCTATCCTCTATGGCTGATTTTGCTATTAGTGATTATGGGAACAATAAGTGGATGCCGAAGTTACTACGCACTGGAAGACTTCGGCACACGACACTATCAAGCAGTCAGTGAGAAACTAGGGCTAGAAGTAACTCGCCTGCCATCAGATACTACTTTTCGCCGCATTTTACAGAAGCTAGATTTTGAAACACTCGCACAGCAGTTCGAGCAATGGGTCAGCCGTACTATTGATATTCAACCAGGGGAGTGGTTAGCGATGGATGGTAAAAGTATTAAAGGAACTGGAACCTTGCCAGGAACAGCTTACCAAAACTTCATCAACATGATTTCAGTTTACAGTAGTCGCACTGGAGTAGTGCTTGCCGCCCAACAGTTTGAATCGAACCAGACTAATGAATTAAAAGTAGTGCAAACAATGCTTGAAACGTTGCATCTAGAGGGCGTTGTGTTCACAATGGATGCCCTGCACTGCCAAAAAAACTACGGCGCTAATCATTGAGGGCAGCAACGACTACGTTATCACCGTCAAAAGAAATCAACCTCAACTACTAGCACGAATTAAGACAATTACCGAAGAGCAAAAACCCTGTGAACGGTTCGTTGATATTG
The DNA here is from genome assembly GCF_057473825.1 of Aliterella sp. E5.1. Lineage (NCBI taxonomy): Bacteria > Bacillati > Cyanobacteriota > Cyanophyceae > Chroococcidiopsidales > Aliterellaceae > Aliterella > Aliterella sp. E5.1. The sequence goes on along the minus strand of NZ_JBYCCV010000260.1, from coordinate 1,396 downwards.
AGAAAAACCGAGGTCGAACCACCTGTAGACTTGTAAGTGTTTTCGCTCACCTCCATGACATCGACAAGGGTTGGCTTGGAGCAAAAAGCTTGATTCAAGTTGAACGCATTGGTATCCGCTCTGGAAAACAATATCTGAAAACCAACTAAGTAGTCAGGTGGAATTAAACTTAAAACGTTCCAGTGTATAACCACCTTTAACACTCCGAGCTTCCATTCCATCCATGATGGCAAGAGCTAAATCATATTCATCCTCAAACATCTGTCCAGCAATTTCATGAGTCTTGAGTTGATGCCATTGATCTTCAATCCGGTTCATTTCACAGCAATATGGGGGTAGGAAGAATAGGAATAAGCCTTGAGAACGCCATCGTTGCCACTGTTGGCGAGTCAGATGGCTGGTATGCAAGGAACCATTATCTTGTACCACCACCGTTATCCGTCCAGTTGTCCTGAAAGTCTCAGACGTTTGTTCTGCAATCCAATCGATGACCTTGATATAACTTTCGCTCTTGAAACTGCCACAAGCTAATGCATATTTGAAGCTTTTATCTGGTTGCCATAAGCCTAAAATACTGATACGTCTGCTACGGCGGTCAGTTTGCTCAAGGCGTTTTTGTTCTCCCTTGCGGCTATAACTATAACTTACAGGACTCCATAACTGGCAGCCTGACTCGTCAAGATACATCAGTTCGATGTATCCTGATTGCGCTACCTGAAGAAGTGCATTTAACTGTGCTTGTTTAAGTTGTTTGTTTTGCGGGTCTTGTTTTTCTCGCTGGCTGTGTCGCGTGCGTTTCCATCTAAAGCCCTTTTTTGCAGGATACGTCGAATCCGGTCAGCACTCAAGTTAACTTGACGCTCCTGTTCTAAAACATTTGCTAGTTGCTTGCTATTATAGGTCCGCTCCTGTTGCTCTAGACATTGCTCCAAATACTGCATATCGGCTTCTTGCCATAAACGTTTTGTGCCTCGACCAGATGCTTCCCATAAACCACCCAGTCCCTGCTGTTGCCAACGTCGAATTGTTGCTCTAACGGTATGCTCGTGGCACTCAAATATTTCTGCAATTGCTCCCACTGTCCATCCCTGAGCATTCAACCGCAGCATATGAGCGCGCTTTCTAGTTCGCTGCGGAACTAGAGTTGCCTCTTGCAACTGCGATAGGGTGAAATCTTCTTCAGGGGCGAGGCGAATCTTAAGGGGAGCAGGCATTAACTAACCTATAATTAACAACCTCTCGTATTTTATACTTAATTTCACCTAGCTACTTATCTAGATCGCTTACGTCTGAAATCATTACTTTTGATGCGGTATCTCCTAGTTGAGATACTTCATGTACTTGAAAGTCTGGCGCTAGTGACTGCGCCTCATCGACAAATAACCTAGTGACAAGA
>NZ_JBYCCV010000259.1:0-2229 GCF_057473825.1 Aliterella sp. E5.1 | reverse complement strand
AAGTTTGTCACTGTGTAGTTGATGGGACTGCTCAACAGATATTGGCAGTAGTCAAGTTTGGTGAATCTCATCCCTCTGTTTTAAAATTTTCCTGTTTGCATGAACCTATCCCCTTGCGTAAGTCCTGAAGAACATAAAAGGTAGTGCGAAGATTTGCAAAGGGTAACTTACGGAGTAGTAAAGGTGCAAGCCAACAAAAGCTGCAACCCACAGAACTGCATTCACCCTGAAGTCAATAGCTCTTGGCGAATTTGGCAACAGAAGTGGGTAACTACTAATCAAATACATAAGCCCAATGCCATAGTATTGATAGTCAAAGAATAATGTAGCTATGCCAATAATAGCAACCCATAACAAGGGTGTCATCTGACGTGTTTTAACTAACTGCACTACTACAAGACCTAACCAGAGTTGAAATCCGATATTTAGAGGTAGTAGACTAGCTTTAAATAAAGAATATATAGGCTGAGAGGCGATCGCAAAAATCAATAGCCGTCTTTTGTAGTGAGATAAGTTTCGAGTATGCTTCGCTCCTTGAACTAATAGCCAAGCAAACAAGGGAAATGAAAATCGCCCGACAATCCGCATCCACTCTACTTCATAAACTAACCCCACATGGTCAACTATCATCAAAAGTGCTGCCGCCACCTTGACGTGAAATGTTGTTAAAGCAGAAAAGTGTCTGAGGGTAAGTTGGGACATTAGCGCTCTACAGTTGGTGTTTTTTGGCGTTGTGGGCTTACCCCACCAGATTGCTCGGCTTGGGTCTTGCGGATAGCAGCTTGGCTAACTGTCTTGATAAACTGCTCTGATTTATGCCCAAATTGTTGAGCTTTAGGGTCATTGCGGATGATATTAACGATCTCCTCTGGACTTTGCCCATCACGAGCAGCATTCTGAGCTACGGCTAGAGTTTTATTGACCGGAGAATCGGCTTCTACTCCTTGCGAATATTGATTGTAGAGTTTTTGATAGTCTGCTCCTTTCGATAAATCAATATCAACTTGGATAGGTTGAGACTGGCTTGGACTACCACGACTAGGGAAATTAGGTAATCCAATCCGGCTCAACATTTCCAAAGAGCGGTTAGTAGCATCACTGATTAGTTCAGAATGTTCGCGGTCGCCTTGCATAAATAAGCATCCTCAAGCTGTTTGATTAGCGAATTTTGAGGTTTGCGCTGGAGGTTCGCCTCGTGCTGCTTTAACCTCAGATGGATCTGGTAGCATCATATCGGCATACGCCATGCGGTCAAGTAGTTCCATCCGTAAAACTGCATCATCCATTTTTAACCCCGTACACTCGGCGTTATGGATCATCCGTGGACGGATTTTTTGCTCAAACTTTTCTAGACAGCGCTTCTCTAACTCAAATATCTCTGGGGCAATTTTGACTTTAGGAATATGCCAAGGCAGCGAAGTACGACCTTTAGACTTCACGCCACTATTAATCATAATTAATTCGCCTTGCTCCAATTGCCCAAATCGATAAGCCGGAAACAGAGGTACGCGCTGAATGTTCTCTGAACGCGAATTATTACCAGAACCATAGGAGCGCGACTGGATAGTAGCTTCTTTATCCCCAAAAGCTGTACTCAAAGATTGTTGATGTTCCGAATCTATTGTCTTGAAGATTAATTTAGTTACGGTTCCTGTCTCAATGTTAGCTGCCTTTTCCAAGCCGTAACGATCTCGTAATTGAGAGCGACCTTGATAGCCCAGCACCGCGACTAATCCGTAGGAACGGCGTAAGTTGAGGTCAATATCGAGGTCAGGGAAATAAGCACTGGTGCATTCATCAATAAACGTACACAGGGGAGTTTTCCGTTTGAATTGGTTGTTTAAGTTAGCCAGCAAAAACATCCGAAACATTAAAGCGCACAGGGGCGCGGTCACGGCGGAACGTTCCTCATCTACTTGGAAAAAGACAATGTGTTTGCCATCCATCTGCTGCGGCATGGTCGGAGTCCCAACAATTGCTGGGAGTAAGTCGCGGGAAATAAAGGCGCGAAAAGCGTTGACTGCGCCACCGACAATCCCAGCAACGGTACGCTCCGCTTCAGCAACAGAAATTGTAGTAGTAGCGGCAACTTCTGCCCATAAGTCTAAGCTATGAGTATTTTGGGTAGTGCGTCAAATAAACGTGGGATTGGTAGAGTAGAGGGGATCTCTCATCTGCAACTCGTCCATGCAATGCCCTTTGTGTGATCATTCTAAAGCCCATAAACAC
>NZ_JBYCCV010000258.1:0-2304 GCF_057473825.1 Aliterella sp. E5.1 | reverse complement strand
ATCTTTGGACAAGGTTGAAGATGAACTTAGCTTAGGTCTATTAGAACTTTGTGCTGACCCAGACCGTCTTCGCTCTCTAACTTTCTTCCCTCCTCTATAGCTACTTTGTTAGAACGCAACTTGGTATTAGAAAAGAACAATTACCTTTCGCAGTTTCTTTACCTATTCCGTCGTTTGCTGGCTATGTCTTGAGGTGGATGTGAAGCAATATATAACACCTGCTATAGTGCCAGAAAGCTGGAAGCATTTGTACCCAATGACGACAATTGAACAGCAAGAGGTAGTAGCGCTAGTCCGAGAGCAACCACAGAAAATTGAGCTATCACAAGCAAAGTTCGCGACACTCCTTAACTTAAGGTTTCACAGTGTGAAACGATGGGAAAACCAACAAACCTCTCCCTTCCTCCTAGGGTTGAAGCCGATTGAAACACTACTGCATCAAAGAGGGAAGGGCAAAAGCCTGTTAGCTAGATATTTTGAGGCACGGGAGTCGCAGCAGTGACTTTTTCCGCCCAAGGAGAGGCTGCCAATAGCATTTTTGTTGGCGGTGGCGAAATCGGTAAGTTAATGCAATCGCTCGATTGGTCGCAGACTGCCCTAAATGATGTTATTTACTGGTCCCAAAGCCTGCGGAGTGCGGTTAGTATTTTGCTACCTTCCAAGGCTCAAATTTGCCTGTTTTGGGGAACTGAATTAATCGCGCTCTACAACGATGCCTATCGCCCTGTTTTAGCCTCAAAGCACCCGTGGGCGCTAGGTCGTCCTGCCCGTGAAATCTTGAGTGAAGTTTGGGATGTACTCAAACCACTGCTAGAAGGAGTTGTAGAGACGGGAGAAGCATTCTGGGCAAAAGATTATTTGTTTTTCCTCAATCGGTATGGGTATACCGAGGAAACTTACTTTGATGTCTCTTATGACCCAGTGCGAGACGAGCGTGGGCAAGTGGGCGGCGTTTTTTGCATCGTCAGCGAAACCACTGGGCGCGTGCTGGGCGATCGCCGCTTACAAAGCTTGAGCGTGCTGATGAAAGAAACGGCTCAAGCCAAAACAGTTGAAGCCGCTTGTCAAAGTGCGATGCAAGCTTTGGCTACTAATAATCGCGATATTCCTTTTGCTTTGCTGTATCGAGTCGAGGCAGGTGGCAAACAAGCTACTCTAGTGCAAAAAACTGGAATCGAAACGAAAACCGCAGCAACCCCTGCAAAGGTAGACTTAACTCAAGCAGACGCCAATGGCTGGGGATTAGGACAAGTTTATCAGACGGGGCAAGCAGCGATTATTGACGATTTGGCGACTAGATTGGGAGTGTTGCCGAGGGGAGCTTGGGACAAACCTGCTACTGCTGCCTGGGTCGTGCCTCTGACCCAAGCAGGACAAGAGCGGAGCGTTGGATTTCTAGTGCTGGGAATCAATCCTTATTGCTCCTTTAAAGATGAGTACCGAGAATTTTTTGAGTTATTAGCAGGCAATATGGCGACTGCCCTTTTTAATGCTCGTGCCTTTGAAGAAGAACGCCAACGAGTTGAAGCATTGGCAGAGTTGGATCGGGCTAAAACATCTTTTTTCAGCAACATCAGCCATGAGTTCCGCACTCCTTTGACGCTCATGTTGTCACCCCTCGAACAAACATTAACGCAATTAGAGGGAAGTATCCCAGAAGAAGCGCGATCGCAACTGCAACTGGTGCAGCGCAACGGAAATCGCTTACTCAAGCTCGTCAATACGCTACTAGATTTCTCGCGTATTGAAGCTGGGCGTACGCAAGTTAGGTTTGAGCCTACCGATTTAGCTACCTATACTACGGAACTTACAAGTTTGTTTCAATCTGTAGCCACGCAAGCGGGACTGCAATTGACAGTCGATTGCCCTCCCCTACCAAAACCTGTCTATGTAGATCGGGAGATGTGGGAAAAAATTGTGTTAAACCTACTCTCAAATGCGTTTAATACTAAGTTGTGGTCAGAGGTAGTAGAGTATTAAATAAAGAAAACTTTGGCAAAGATAAATGTATAGGAGTCAAGTAACCCAAGCCTGTCCTCATCTAGACCTAGAGACAGTCAAGCAGAGAGTAAAGTTAGCGTCATCCCATTGGGAAAAACAAAAATGGCTGGTGATATACAATGCACTAGCAGACCCTAGAACTTCCTCAGAGATTGCAAAACATCTAGGAGTATCCCAAGGGTTTGTCAGAAAAGTAATTCAGCAATATAATCGCACCGGAGAAATCGGAGTATCTAGTCCAGGGAAAGGGGGTAGGCGGAACTGCTATTTAAGTTGGGACTCGGAAAAGCAACTGATAGATTC
>NZ_JBYCCV010000257.1:0-2316 GCF_057473825.1 Aliterella sp. E5.1 | reverse complement strand
TATATGAACGCAAGAAAAATTGGTTTGAATCAAACCAAAGCAGCGTATATCGCTGAAATATCTGAAAGAACGGGTCAACGTATCGAAGCAGGGCAACATCAACCCAATCGTGGCAAAGTCAAAAGTCATAGCAGCACCCAAGACCCATTAGGGGATGTATGGGACAAAGAACTAGAGCCAATGCTCAAAAAGGAACCTCGGCTCAAACCGATGACCCTATTTGAATATCTACAAGACACTTATCCAGACAAATATCCCCAAGTACTGCGAACTATTCAACGACGAGTTCAAACTTGGAAAGCTCTACATGGGCCAAGTCCAGAAGTAATGTTTGAGTTGCGTCACGAACCAGGTGTGATGGGACTATCCGACTTTACCCAACTCAAAGGGATGGAGATAACTATTGCTGGCAAGCCGTTCGAGCATTTGCTCTATCACTATCGACTCGCCTACAGTGGTTGGCAATAGGCCCAGATTATTCAAGGCTTTAGAAAGTTTCATCGCCCTTGCCGAAGGATTACAAAATGCGCTCACAGCTTGCGGTGGCGTACCCAAACAACATCGGACAGATAGTCTAAGCGCAGCGTACCGAAACGCGCGTTTGGACGATGAACTGTGCGACCATTACCGAATGCAACCGACTCGCAACAATACAAGCGTTGCCCATGAAAATGGCGCAATCGAATCTCCCCACGGTCATCTCAAAAATCGGATTAAACAAGCCATTTACCTGCGTGGTAGTAACGATTTCCAAAGTCTAAACGAATATCGATTACTGATTGAAGCCGCGGTTGCCAAACTCAATCAGCAATGTCAACAGAAGTATGAGCAGGAAAAACCCCATCTCCAATCATTACAAAAATATCGCATCCCTGAGTATGAAATTTTAAGCGCTTGGGTCAGCACCAGAAGCACGGTTGAAGTTCGTTGCATTCTTTATACCGTGCCATCCCGATTGATTGGACGGCAAATAGAATTACATCTTTATCATGACCGGATCTTAGGCTATTTAGGTACCCAGTTAGTAGTCGAGCTACCACGACTGCGGGTGACTAACCCTGAGAAAAGACGGGGACGGTGTATTAACTACAGACATATAATTGAAGGTTTGCGCCGCCAGCCTAGAGCTTTTATTTACCTAGCTTGGCAACAAGACTTACTACCCACTCCAGCATTTCGAGAACGATGGTTAGAACTGACTGCTCAATTCGACCTGGATACGGCTGCCGTCTTAATAGTTGAATCCTTGTACATTGCGGCAACCCAAAACCAGGAAGCGGCTGTGGCTGATTATTTAGAACGAGAATTAAAGGCTCAAACCCTAAGTCTCAAGCGACTTCAACACCAATTTCGGCAGGATTGTCCTGAGAGTTTTCCACAATTGACCGTTACACAACATGACCTTTCCAGCTATGACCAACTCATTGAGTCCAAACCCCACGGACACAATCCCCAGTCCGATTTCCCCAATAACAGCCCCCAGTCCTCACCAGCACCTAATTCTTTACCTCAAGCAACTGCGACTGACTCCTATGCTCGCTCACTGGGAATCAATGGAACACCAAGCTAACCTTGGAGCAATGGTCTTATGCCAAATTCTTACTGGCATTATGCGCACAAGAAACACATCGCCCTGGCGCGCTCCGGTTGCAACGGGCACTCGCCGAGGCTCAACTTCCCACCGCAAAAAGTTTTTCCAACTTTGATTTTAGACATTGCCCTCAGTTCAATCCTGCTCCATTAATGCAGTTAGCTGAAGATACTTCTTGGTTAGAGCGAGCTGGAAATTGTCTGATTTTCGGTCCGTCTGGGGTGGGGAAAACTCATCTGGCTGCTGGTTTGACTCGTCGGATGGTAGAGTTGGGCAAGCGAGCGAAGTTCTTTGCTGCCAATGCTCTAGTCCAAGAGTTGCAGTACGCTAAATTACAACTGCAACTGCCAGCTTTACTCAGGAAGCTCGACCGTTTTGACTTGGTAGTGCTTGACGATCTCGGTTAGGTCAAGAAATCTGAGGCGGAAACTTCGGTGTTGTTTGAGTTGATTGCTCATCGCTATGAGCGTAAAAGTCTTCTCATCACTGCTAATCAGCCTTTCAGTCAGTGGGATGCGATTTTTTCCGATTCGATGATGACGGTTGCTGCTGTAGACCGCTTGGTTCATCTTGGCACGATCTTTGAGATTAAGTCTGATAGCTACCGTCGTCAGGCTGCTACCGAGCGCTTGAACAATTCTCTATCATCCTAATCGCTCTATTTTTTTGTTTCTATTCGCAAGCGATCTGTACTTGTCGTTTCGATCTGAACTTCCTTTTCGCGT
>NZ_JBYCCV010000256.1:0-2333 GCF_057473825.1 Aliterella sp. E5.1 | reverse complement strand
ATATAACTTGTTTGTTTTTGTTATTACAGTATTATTTATAACTAATTTTTATAAATGATTTGATAACTGGTTGGTAAATATTAATTTTTTGTAACTCAACTAAAAACCATAGCTTAAAGGTACTAAATTTCATGAATTGGGAAATTTTCTTAGCTAGTTTTACAGGTTCTTTGATTGAATTATTAGAGATCCTGGGAGTAACTATAGTTGTCGGTAGAGTAACAGGTTGGCGCAACGCCTTAGTTGGCTCAGGCATCGGTATTAGTGTAACTGTAGTTGCCGCACTCATCCTAGGCAAAAGCTTAATACTGATTCCCATACAAGTTCTTGAGATTATTGCCGGAGCAGTCTTGCTTGCTTTTGGGCAAAAGTGGACTCGCTCAGTAGTCAAGTATTATGGTGGCATTCTTAAGCCGAAAGATGATGAAGACGCGCAGTTACAGAAAGAACTGGAACAAGAGGGGATAAAATCAGGCTGGAACTGGTTTGCCGTAGTAACCACCTTCAAGAGTGCGTTGTTAGAAAGTGTAGAGATTGCTATTGCAATCGTCACTTTGGGGGTTACCGCAGGAAAATGGTATGAAGCCATCGGTGGTACTTCCCTTGCCGCCATTGGGTTGGTCTGCTTTGCATTTCTGTTTAGAGTCCCGCTCAACCAAGTGCCTATCAAGCCAATGAAATTTGTGGCAGCTATGCTCCTGATGGGATTTGGTACTTACTGGCTTGGCGAAGGACTTAATGTTCGCTGGTCAACAGGTAGCTGGACTATTATTTGGTTACCGCTAATCTGGGGTTCATTTATGGCTGGTTGTGCCGCACTCCTACGCTGGAGAATCGTGTTGCAAAAACAGCAAGAAACAATCGGGTAAGGACTTTAAGATTTCTTCTGTTATCCATTGGTTCTCCTTTAGAACAAACAAGTTTAGTCATCATAATTCATTGCATAGTCTAAAGTTGAAGGTTGAATAAAGAAGAAGGTAACCTAAACTTATCTTCTTCTTAATAAACTCGTGGGATTATCTACTTAAATAAGGCAATAATTTGATTTTTAACGAGAGCAAATGCAACCTTTCAAGTATAAAAACTTCAAGCGTAGGCAATATTTCCTCCTAAGTCTGCTAATAACAGCAGGAATAATTGTATTAAGTATTCAATCAATCAGTGCCAGAACTACTAACCCTGTAGGGAACTTTCCCGATAGCGGAGCTTTGCTACCTACAGGACAAGTGATTACACCCGCCGCCGCCCCAGGCTCAACTTTTGCGCGTTTAGCTACTGGTTTGCGATCGGATGGTACAGCCGATGCTGCCGAAGCCGTATCAACGGCTCTAAGTCCCGATGGTAAAACTTTACTGGTTTTAACTAGCGGCTACAACCAAAACTTTAAGAATGAAACAACTGGCGCAAACATTACCTACCCAGTTTTAGACCCAGTAACTGGTCAGCCAAGCGGTGTCATAGACCCATTAACTAATCAGCCAATTATAACCCGCAACGCAGAATGGGTATTTGTCTACGATGTTAGTAGCGGTAACTTAGTCAAACAGCAACAAATTAATATCCCCAATACTTACAACGGTTTGGCTTGGTCGCCAGATAGCCAAAACTTCTATGTATCCGGTGGCATTGACGATCGCATATATGTTTACACTCGCCAAACTAATCAGTACGTCCCTCAAGCTCCATTCATTCTACTAGGTCACAACTCCGACCAGACTGCACCCTTCCCTGAATATGATGGCGGTCTATTAAAAGATACTGAAGCCGAAGCTGCCGCAAGTGGAGCCGTTGTAGCAGGCGTTGCTGTTAGTAAGGATGGTAAAACCCTAGTAGCAGCAAACTTTGAGAACGATTCAATTTCCGTAGTTGATACCGCAACGCGCAAAGTACTCAAAGAAATTAAATTTTTCGTACCTGGTGGCAAAGTAGCAACAGGGGAATTTCCTTTTGATGTTGCGATTAGAAACACAAATACTGGTGCTGCTGCCAAAGCCTTTGTTAGCAGTCAACGCGATGATGAAGTATTAGCTGTTGATCTATCTAGTGGGGCAATTACTCGCCTATCAGTAGGCAGTCAACCTAACAAAATATTGCTTTCAGCAGATGAAAGCCGTTTGTATGTGGCTAACGGTAACAGTGACTCAATTTCAGTCATTGACACTAGCTTAAATAAAGTTGTAAAAACTATCTCCTTATCTCGGCAAGGCGATAAGTACAAAGGCGCTAATCCCAATTCTCTAGCTTTTAGTCCTCGAGGGCGATCGCTATTTGTGACTTTAGGTGGTGAGAATGCGGTAGCTGTCGTCGATTTGAGAGACGGGAGAGTAGTTGGA
>NZ_JBYCCV010000255.1:0-2344 GCF_057473825.1 Aliterella sp. E5.1 | reverse complement strand
TTAACTTGCAAAGATGATAAATGTATTGTTTAACAAAGAGTTGAAACCAAACTGCTTGAAAATCTTTAAAGTTAGCAATGAAACGATTATCACGTTTGTCAAAGGAGGGGTTTAATGCTCTTAAGTCCCATTCATCATTTTCAAAAGAGAATAGCTGTACGGGAATATAGCAAGCATGATAACTGAGAATTCTAGATGAGATATCTATTGATTCACAAGTTCCAGTCCCACATATTTTACATATAAACTTTTGCTTGCCTTTTTTATTTCTTCCCCCAAGCCAAACTGCTTTTGAATTACACTTAGGACTTGGACAAGCAAACTCTCCAATTACATAATCTTGATGCCAATTAACTCCAGATTTCTTGTTGGGAAATTTTATATTGACGACCTGGGAGGTTCTTTTACTACATTTAGGACACCTAAAAAGTCTTCTTCCAGCAAAGTTATCCTTGCCTGCTAACTTTAAACCATTTGTTTCACAATGTGGGCAGTCGAAATCTTTTTTGTAATCTTTTTCCCAGTCAATTATCATTATCAATTTTTTCTAATACTGTAATAATAGTAGCCAAGTTATTACGATCGTCTTCTAAACCTTGTTTTTGTCTATTCATCTGAAGACTGTCAGCAATTTTTAATTCTTCTTCAACTCGCTTAAAGTCATCTTTAAGGTATGTTAAATCATTTGTAGAAGTGCGCCAATGTTGACATTGCCAACAGGCATTAACTGTTTGGCAGGGAGATTTTAAAATTGGTCTATGACATTCCCCGTACTGAGTTGTAAGAGGATATATTTTGCGGCGTATGTATTCAGTTACTAAATTTTGGGGTTTATGAGCAGCAACTACTTTGCCAGTGATATCAACATACTTTTTCCCCTGCGTTAATTCTTCAAATTCATCTACCAATACTTGTTTAAGAATGTGTTGATAATGGCGCAACATATCAGGGTGACGATGCCTTAGATATTTCTGAGTGATTAAGTCTCTAACACCAGAATTAGTCATTATTGTGCCAACGGTTTTTCTAAATTGATGAGATTTAAACTTCCATATCTCACCATTTTTGGAGCAGATATTATTTCTTTTCGCTAATCTGTTGAGCCAAAGGTTAAATGTAGGTGTTGACATTACCTTTGGAACTGGCTTAAAAGGGTGTGTTTTGCTTCTATTTCCCTCTTGATTGCTACAAAATAATCGGTCAAACTTGTTGTTAAGTTTTCGTCTAATATACTCTTGCTGTTCTTGAATAATTACTACTAATTCTGGGGGAATAGGTATTTCATCATTGATGTCGTACTTTTCGGTTGTAAAACGAAGTCTCCATTGCTTGCCTCTTTTTCTAAGACAATCAAGTGGCATATTTAAAAGTTCACCAACTCTAATACCCGTAGTTTTTATTACTAGAACCATTCTTTGTAATGATTCCGGCAAATAGTGGAGGTTTTCTTCTAGTTGATGCCACACTTCTTCAGGAATATAGTTAATTTCATCGTTTCTAGGGTAGGTTCTTTTTCGTTTGCCTCTAAACCAGTAGGTATTAACATCAAGCCAGCCCTCTATGCGGCAAGTATCGAAGAAGTCACAAATTGAAGAATAATAATGACTTAATGTATCGCTAGAAAGTTCTTTCAACTGCAAGTAATAATCAAAATCTTCAAACAACTGTTCATTAAGTTGTTGAAAGCTATTAATAGATTTTTCGTTTAAGAATTTAGCAAAGTTTCTTAAGTAAATAAGATGTCCACAAATAGTAGAAGCTGGTGTATTAGGTTTTGCTTTTACTAATATGTACAGTTTAACTAATAATTTAAACCATTCTGGTGAAAATTTACTAAAGTCTAAAGTTATTTTTCTATTGTGTTGATTGATCTTCAAACTTAAATCATCTATTGTGTACCAAACATCTTTCTTCAAAAGTGGATTATTTAGTAACTGTCCAATCTCCTGCTCTTGAATTAAGTATGAGCAATCTTCTGGTAAGCCAAATTCACTTAAACTCAATTTTCTTGTTCCTCTTGTTCAACTACTTCCAGTAGATTACCTCCACTAATTACGTGGGAGTAAATGTCTAAAGTAGTTTGAATACTTGTGTGTCCTAAAAGGTGTTTAACTCTCTCTGGTACATAACCTGCTTGCAAAAGACGAGTTGCGTATGTATGTCTAAATAAGTGTGGGTGAACTTTAATCCCCGTCTTTTCCGACATTCTTTTAAACATGGTGTTTAGAACTTTGGGGTTCATTGGCATACCTACATTGCCCTCCCAAATGTTAATAAACACATATTCCGATTCAACTGCTGGATACTCATAAATTAGGTAATCGTTGTAGATCGGAAGAGCACA
>NZ_JBYCCV010000254.1:0-2348 GCF_057473825.1 Aliterella sp. E5.1 | reverse complement strand
CACACTGCAAGATAATTTCGGACTGGTAATGCCGCCATTTGAATGGAGCTTTAGGATTCATTAGAGGCAGGCAGAATTATTTTCTCTAGCAGCATTATTTTAGCCTACCATTTTTTGCAACACAACCCTCCTACGCGGCATGGCGCTATCGGAGGGCAAGGCGTTGAGTCAGGTGTGAGGAGCAAACATCTCTTTGCTCATATCAATAGTTAAGCACTTGAGTATTACAGCCCTATGGCAGATAAAACACAATGTTGTGACGGTAGCTGCCCAGTTTGTAACTGGAAAGATGACTTAATTTAAACCAACAACGATCTTATCCACCCCTCACCACGCCCTTAATGGTTGTATCCAATAAATCTACATCCTTTGCTGGATAAATAGAGGCTTGAGTTCCCCTATACAACTGCTTTTTGGGGATTTGTCCGTGCCGCTCTTTGTAGGATTCATTTGCCCACATTTCAATTTTCATGCGTTGACTTGCACTTATTTCTAATCCTAAATGTTTAGCTCTCTGCTGAATAAACCAAAACTCAGGCTCTTTCTTGGCGATCGCCACCTTAGTATTGCTGCGGGGCGATTGAGTGGCGGCTTCTGCCCCTTCTAAAAATGCAACCTTCTCAGACAAAGCAGTGACCAAACTATGCAACGAATCAAGGTGATTTGCCAGATAAGCATCCACGCTGGCTTTAACTCGCTCGTCCAAGCGCTTATCTAACGGGTTTACTTCCAGGTCATCTAGAGAGCCATCTAGGTAAAGTTGGATAAATCTGGTAAGCGTAGCGGTTGCCGTCGTGCCTTTCTGCTGACACCGACTCTTAAATCTGTCCCACAGACTCTCATCACAGTTAAATGATGCTAACTTCTTGTCTCGTCCCGTATTGCTCATATCTAGGTACTTATCTAGGTAAGTACAGGTGTGAAGTTTTTCTCTATACCTGTTATATATCAAGGTGCTACCTTGATGATAGGGTTTTTCTGCTTTTGAGTAAATTCAGGGGCAAGCAGCGATGTCTTTAGCAATAACTTTAGCCAAATACGAAAGCCTTGCAAGTTTGGCTAGAGTGCAAGCACTTTGAAAGAACGTTACAAGAGCGATTAGCCTTTACAGCATTCATTGCTTAACCTTCCACATTCGGTTATCAAAATTGAACTTCAGTGCTGGCTCTAAAGTTAACTGCAAGTCAGGATGCTGAGGATTAAGGAGGTAATTAAATTCAACGGGAATAATAGAGGATGGAACTTTGAGAATGGGCGAGTCTTGCTTTTGCAGCCATTGCTTGCCAATATTTTGCAAAGTAGGATAAGCTGCCATACTTTGCCAATCTTCCGGTAGACTGTTTAAGTCTACTACCGTCATCGCAATGTCTTCTGGCAAAAAAGCACGGATAGCAACTAAAGGAATGCGCGAGCTTTCGGTATGTACAAAAACTTCTAAACTAGCAAGAGCTAGACTTTCTGCTGTATAAACAACCTTAAATCCTTGAGGAGTCCATCTTGCTTGAGCATAAAGTCCGCCTATTCCAGAAAAGGCACTATCCAGGTGTTTCTGCTTACAAATTCGCCAAACTTGCACTATCCAAACATCCCGTATTCAGCGCGATACAGCATTTCTTCAACTTTCTTGGCTCCAGCATCGGTAGCTAGTGCTTGCAATGGTGTTTCTCCTGATAGTGCGGTTTTGGGAGTAGAAAGCCACCGCTTAGTTTCCGCTTCATTTTCAAACAACTCCAGCGTTTGCTTAAGAATGCGGTTAAAGCGTTCTAATCTGTCCGCAACAGCTATTTTGAGGACGGGATTTTGCTTCTCATAGCGGAATTGAGTGCTTTCGGAGATTCCGAATAGTTGCTTTACATCAGTTTTATCTAAATCAAAACGTTTGGCTATCTCCTTAATAGAGTCGTACTTTTTATCGCTTGCATCAGCCTTGTGTTGTTTATCTGCTGTGATCGCATTGCGTGAGTCAACTTGGGTAGTAGTTTTGACCATAATTACTTAATTTCAATTGACACTATAATTCTATCAAATGAAACGAATCATTGTATCTACTGTTTTTGCATCACTGCCAATACCTTACGCGCCGTCTCAACCGATACGAATGACATTACAGCAACTTCGCCCAAAGAACAGCCTTGGTGTAACGCTGCAATTACTCGCTGTGATGAAGGCTTAGAAAGGAAAGTTTGCTTCAACTGAGCTTCAGTGCGATCACTGACTCGCATACAGCAGTTCTTGATAGAGTAAAATACAGTTAAAGAGTAAACTCAACCTGAAGCCGAATGAAAGCATACTCTGTAGACCTGCGCCAGAAAGTTATTGATGCGTACAACCAGCGAGAGGGGTCACAG
>NZ_JBYCCV010000253.1:0-2351 GCF_057473825.1 Aliterella sp. E5.1 | reverse complement strand
TACTTCAATTGGATTTGGCAGCATAGTCGGTTCAAGTCCACTGCCGCACAACGAGCAGGATTAACCTCTCGACCATGGACTTGGAATGATATCGTGACCTATCCCACAATAATCTGACGCACTACCCGTTTGTCGGTTTGACTTTTAGCCACACTCGACCATCGGTATAAATGTCCTTGTTTACCACCTCCATTACAGGCGTAAAGGGAGCATGGATAAGATCGCCGATACTTGCTTTTGTGGTGGCTCTATCCCAGATCTTCGGAGTAGATTCAGAGCAGACTTGAACTGATCGCTTTTCTTGCGTTAACATTTAATTCTCCTGTAATGGGAAACCAAAGCCTGTAAGCGATCTCCCCGTCAAAGTTGATACGCTTGTAGGCTTTGTTGTTTGTACAAATTGTCTAAAGTAAGTCTTTTCTATCCACCAGGGCATCTCTAATCAGCGTTCATCCCTTCCGGGCTACCTGGTTTGTCTCTCGTCTGGGGGTTGCAGGCGATGCCTCGTTTCCAGTTCCCTTGTTATCGAGCTAACAACAACCTTATTTCTTTGTTTAGTTAGTGAATTAGTCGTTGAATCGCAAGTGAGAGTCTGGATTCCGTTTCGGGTGGGGGCTGTCTCTTTCCCTGTTCCCATGTTCTTATTGTAGCAAGTTGACTTTCAATTGTCAACTGTCGAAATTCGGTTTTTAGTATGCTAGTATGCAATAAGTAAATAGTCAGTTTATAGGAGACAATATGCTCTGTAGCGTTTTAGTTGAGCAGAGCGTGAATGTATATGTAGACATTTCAAAGTATTGGCCTCAAACCAGTGATGGTAGCCCTAGGTCTGTTAATTCAATTTATGAGGAAATTAGAGGCACAGAATATGAAGTTGGGCGTAATACTTTGAGACTAGCTTTAGAAGGAAGATTAGACAGAGGGCATTTTAAAAACTTATTTGTCCTTGCTCAACTTGCTTCTAAATGGTCAAGTCAAAAAGTTAGTGTAGAAGACCTTTTGAAGTCTCAGGAGGATTAAACAAAGAATGGCTAATTGGGAAATTTTAAAGCAATTTTCTTTTCCAAGTAGCGTTTTGTCTATATTTTTCAATTCTTATAAGTAACGACCGCACCTCCGGGAAGAGCTTGGCGATCGCTACTCATACCACAACCTACCCTAGTTAACCTATTCAGGTCATGGCAATGACAATGGTATCTGATTCTGTACTGATTGAGTCAAAGTTAGCTTGTGACAACCAGTTTAAGTGTGTGCTGTATGAATGCGTTGTAGAAATTCTTGATGTAGTAAATTTGCTTCATTTAGGTTTTGCTACTTGGACAAAAGAAGGTACGCATATTACACAACAAATAGCCTACTTTGAACAAGAGGTAGTTCTATGAGTCTTCTAACTGTTAGCGATCGCGGCGACGGGGTAATAGTAGTTGACTCCCGATTAATTGCTGCCCAGTTAGGGATTCAGCACAAAAACTTTTTAGCCACGATTGAAAAGTACAATCTGAAAATGGCATCAAACCCAGAAATGGGGGCTGTCGCGTTTGAAACGCGGGAGTTCCAAACCAAGCAGGGCAACGTTTCTTTGGAGCGATGGGCATGGCTGACTGAACTTCAAGCAACGTTCATTATGACCCTGAGCCGTAACACCGAACAAGTAGTTAACTGCAAATTAGCTTTAGCCGTAGCATTTGAGAAAGCCAAGCAAATTATTAAAGAAGTCATCCCCGCCCAAGCTCAAGAAATCGAGCGACTAAAGCTCAAACTAGAACTAGCCCGCGCCCAAGAATCTACCGCCCAATCTCAAGAGCGCCTGATGCAAGTCTCCAGCGCGATTGTCACCATGCACGGCGCGGGGATGTTGGGGCTGATCTTAGGCAAACCGGAGGCGATCGTTGAGTCGCCACCTATTGTTGTTGAGAAAAACATACTGGTAGATAAAGCAGGTAGACCCGTCAGAACTTACGAAGGGCTGTCGAAAACTAAACTCGCTAGACGCTATGGAATGGCAAAACCCCAGGATCTAGTTAATTGGCTGCAATCTATGGGTAAAGAGGATCTAATCCAACCAGGGCTGACCGCTGCTCCCTGTCAGTTTGTTCCATTCGAGTATGTCGCGGAGCTAGACAGGCTTTGGGCAGCGCGTCAAGGAAACCGACAAAAATTACTTGGTGAGTAACCGCATTCTTTTTCCAAGTAGCCAAGTTTTTCCGCAAATATTCAAATTAAGCAGGACTTACGCAAGTGACATTTGAACGGATGGATACTTGAGTTGCTCAATTAAGTAGTTTGAGAACATACCATGTTTGATCTGATAAACAGTTTTGCTCGTTTGGTAAGCAATCAACTTGAGTCGA
>NZ_JBYCCV010000252.1:0-2321 GCF_057473825.1 Aliterella sp. E5.1 | reverse complement strand
AGAGTTCTTATTCTTCATACCTACGTTACCCAAAAACTCGGTGAAAAGATGACATCCTAACGGTACAAACCAATGGTTATGAGGAACGAAGTAACTCATCTGTCCACTCTCAAAGAGGTCGAATACTTTGAGTAGTCAGCTAAGACGAAAACTCTGAGCTTAAAAACTCAGGTGGCAGGTGAGAAAGATTGGGTCAGAAGCTAACGCCTTGCTGTAACGGTAAGGATATGCTGACGGACTCACGGTAAAACGGAAAGTATAGCTACGAGTAGCAGTGAATATGTTATGAACACGGCATCATGTCCGATGTATGAATGGAGAGATACAAACTGGCGAAAGCTAGAGCGTAGCGTCTTTAAGCTGCAAAAGAGGATATACCAAGCGTCTAATTGTGGAAATGTCAAGTTAGTTCGCAGACTCCAGAAACTTATGATAAGTTCTTGGTCAGCAAGAGCATTAGCGGTACGTCGGGTAACTCAGGATAACCAAGGTAAGAAGACGGCGGGAGTGGATGGTGTTAAAACACTGACCCCAAAGCAACGTCTCATCCTGGTAAATAAAATTAAACTGAGCAATAAGGTCAAACCCACACGCCGAGTTTGGATACCCAAACCTGGAACGGAGGAAAAAAGACCGTTAGGAATACCAACAATGCACGACCGAGCCTTGCAAGCGCTTGTCAAACTGGTTTTAGAACCAGAGTGGGAAGCGCGATTTGAACCACATTCCTACGGGTTCAGACCTGGACGCTCATGCCACGATGCTATTGAAGCAATATTTGGTGCGGTTAAACATAAATCCAAATTTGTGCTGGATGCCGATATCAGTAAATGTTTTGACAGCATTAATCACGATGTACTTCTCAAGAAATTAAATACCTATCCTACCCTACGGAAACAAATCCGAGCTTGGTTAAAAGCTGGTGTCATGGATGGGAAAGAATTGTACTCAACAAATGAAGGCACACCACAAGGCGGGGTAATTTCACCCTTACTTGCAAATGTTGCCTTACACGGTATGGAACAATTAATTAAGGGTTTAGCCCCAAAATTCGATATGAAGCGACCAAACAACAACCAAATTGGTGTAAGGGATAAGCTTCAATCGGTTTCACTGATTAGATATGCAGATGATTTTATAGTTCTCCATGAGGATTATGAGGTCATTAAACTGTGTAAGCAAGAGATAGAGAAGTGGTTAATTGGCATTGGGTTAGAATTAAAACCAAGCAAGACGAGACTCGCTCACACCCTGAACAAATTAGATGATACTGAACCTGGATTTAATTTCCTTGGGTTTAATATCAGACAATTCCCCGTTGGAAAACACATTTCAGGAAGTAAGAGCAGAGGGGGATTGTTAGGATTTAAAACTATTATCACCCCCAACAAGGAGAGCCAGAAAAGACACTATAAAAAGGTAGCAGAAGTAATAAACAACTCGCGCGGAATAAGTCAAGCGAGAATGATAAAAATACTAAATCCCATTATACTGGGTTGGTGTAATTACTTCTCTACAGTCGTCAGCAAGAAAATATTTTCAAAGCTGGGGCATTTAGTCTTTTATAAACTTTTTAAATGGGGTCGTCACCGTCATCGAAATAAAAGCAGTAGGTGGACAAACCGTAAATACTTCAAAACTATTGGAGGCAATAACTGGGTGTTTGCAACCAATGAGGGTAATAACCTTCTATGGCTAATGCGACATAGTTCCACTGAAATAAGACGCTATGTAAAAGTAAAAGGGGTATCATCCCCCTATGACGGTAACTGGGTTTATTGGAGTACAAGAATGGGTGTTCATCCCGAAGTAACTACAAGAGTAGCTACGCTGTTTAAAAGGCAAAAAGGGAAATGCGCCCACTGCAAAAACTACTTTACTGATGGAGATTCGATAGAGGTTGACCATATAGTTCCAATGTCCATTGGCGGAAAGAACCAATACAATAATTGGCAACTACTTCATCGACATTGCCACGACAAAAAGACTGCCACTGATGGTAGTTTCGGTAAAAAATCTAGCTGCAATAGTGCTAAACCTAAGCCACCAGTTAAACTCGATAACGAGGATAGCGATACGTTGGTAACGACGTACTGATGACAACAGCCGTTTTATTGAGGAGCGGAATGATGGGAAACTATCACGTTCCGTTTTGTAGAGAAGTGGAGGGGGCGACTCCTTCACTGACTTTAATTGCAGCAATCTGGTGGATGGAAACAGATAGTAATAACGGATCTAAGCCAATTCTTTTATCAAATCCTAATTGAACATCAGGTAAAATAAGTGATTGTAAAATAGCCTCTTGAGATAATAAAAAAAGT
>NZ_JBYCCV010000251.1:0-2406 GCF_057473825.1 Aliterella sp. E5.1 | reverse complement strand
GCAAGTCTTGCCAGTTACAACCATTTTTCAGTTGATAAAAGATGCCATCCAAGATTTCGCGCTTGCTCCAGTTAGAAGGTCTTGTTTGCTTCTTCGGCGGTAGGATCTTAGGTAGTAAAGGTTCTATTATTTTCCACTCTTCGTCGGTGAGGCTGCTCTGGTACGGCATGGCATCTGCATTATGTTTTTGCCTTAACGTTACTTCCTTCCAGGGAAAGATGTCAAATGGGTTCTATAGAAGTCAAAAATCGCTGTCCATCGGGATAGTAAATTACTAATTCTCCTTGACTTGTTTCAAACTTAATTCCAAGCCGAGGACTTACCCAGCCGTTTAGTTGCCATAACCGAGTTAGATGTTCTCCTTGTCGCTGCCATCCATCTAGCTGAAAGTTCTCTGGGTCGTATAGATAATATTCTTCTACACCATAGGCATCGTAAAACTCTAGTTTGCGCTCTATTTCATATCAAGTCCGCATAACCGATTATGATAAAAGTGGAGAGTAAAAAGATGAGTTATGCCGAAACGGATCAGGGTAGCCGAGCATACAAATATTGCCCAATTAGAGCAGTGTTATCAACAGGCGAGCGATGGGGTAGAAAGCCGTAAAGCTCGCCGGTGGAAGCTTCCACCCGGCAGACTTTACGTCAATTTCAGATTATCTGGTTATTAGCACAAGGAAAGAAAACCGAGGAAGTAGAGGAGATAACAGGTTACAGCAGAACATGGATTTATGCCAAAGTCTTGAGATATAACGAATTGGGGATTGAAGGATTGGGAGACTTTCGCCACCAAAATAAAGGAGCCTCGCCACTAATTGATGATGTCCAGCAAGCACAGCTATGGCAAGTTCTACAAGAGAAAGCTGCCGACGGAGGACTATGGAACGGTCGTAAAGTTGCAGACTGGCTAACATCTTTAACTGGACGACAAATTAGCCGACAGAGGGGATGGGAAATATTACGACAGATGACATTTAGACTACGAGTGCCTTTTGGCCATCGCACACTTCTTCGCGACGAATCAGAACAAATTGCCTGGAAAAAAACTAGCAATAGAAGTAGGCACGCTTCAAACTACTTATCCAGAAGCAGAAATTCAACTATGGTGGGTTTGGTGAGCATCGTTTGGGACTCAAGCCAATTTTAAAACGGATTTATGTACCCGAAGGCGAAACGCCCATTGCCAATGTTAATTGGCGATACCAGTGGTTATGGTTATATGCCTTCGTACATCCCAAAACTGGAGAGACTTACTGGTGGATTCTTCCCTATGTCAATACCAAGCTTTTTAATCAGGTTTTAGCAGACTTTGCTCATGAATTCAGTTTGGGCGCTAAAAAACACATTCTGTTAGCGGTGGACGGAGCAGGATGGCATAAAAGCATTGACATCAAGCTTCCACGAGGGCTACATTTAGCGTTTTTACCTTCTTACTCACCGGAATTACAACCTGCGGAAAGACTATGGAATTTAGTTGACGAGCTAATTGCTAATCAATCCTTTGCCACCTTAGATGATTTGGAGGAAATTTTATTTCGCCGATGCAAATCTTTGCTTCAACAACAAGATTTGATTCAAGGGTTAACTGGTTTTCATTGGTGGACTAAAATCGGAGTCTAACCATAATTTATTTCCCGGACTTTATATAAAACCTTATTAAATAGTTCTGTATTCACATACGGTAGAATCAACCAATAAGTTTCTCCGCTTTTAGGATGGACAAAAGCATACAACCATAGCCACTGATATCGCCAATTAACATTAGCCATAGGGGTTTCTCCCTCCGGTACATAAATTCGGCGTAAAATTGGCTTTGATATCATGTCCGGCAGATAACTTGCACCTAAGCTCCAATTCTAGCCCACCAATGAAAATCAGTGAGTCCTTGAATCAAATCTTGCTGTTGAAGCAAAGATTGACATCGGTGAAATAAAACTTCCTCCAAATGATCTAAGGTGGCAAAGGATTGATTGACAATTGGCTCATCAACTAAAGACCATAACCTTTCTGCTGGTTGTAATTCTGGTCAAGCTCGACGGGGGGAGGATTCCCTGCGTCAGACTTGACGTGAATAGGGGGGTAAAAATGTTAAATGTAGCCCTGGTGGAAGCTTGATGTCAATGCTTTTATGCCATCCTGCTCCGTCCACCGCTAACAGAATGTGTTTTTTAGCGCCCAAACTGAATTCATGAGCAAAATCTGCCAATACTTTGTTAAACAGTTCTGTATTGACATAGGGAAGAATCAACCAATAAGTTTCTCCCGTTTTAGGATGTACGAAGGCATATAACCATAGCCACTGATATCGCCAATTAACGTTGGCAATCGGCACGACTCCCTCTGGTACATAAACCCAGTTCAAAACTGGCTTCAGTCCTAAACGATGTTCACCAAACCCACCACAAT
>NZ_JBYCCV010000250.1:0-2416 GCF_057473825.1 Aliterella sp. E5.1 | reverse complement strand
TTGATTAAACTCAACGAGGTTGTCACCAACCCCGTTGGTCTTCAAAACCGTGCTTGAGACTTTCACCTCACACGGCTCCTCAATATCTTGGTGCTTGTCAGGCATACCTAACGCTATCATTAGCGGTTTTACTGTCATGGCAATGACGATGAAGGGTTTGGAGGTTTAGATACTCGTCCTTGCCGCCTTGTGAGCGGGGGATTATGTGGTCTATTTCCAAAATATCACCATACTTAAAGTAGAGGTTGCAATGGGGGCATTTACCTTTTTGTTTTTTAAGGAGTATTGCTACTCTTTTATTAACTTCGGGGTGTTTTCCCATGCGTGAACTCCAATAGATCCAATCACCGTCGTAGGGACTTCGGTTGTTTTGCACTTTGATGTGTCGCTCTATGGGCGTATCGCTGTGTTTGGCAAGTTTTTTGATTGAATCTGACTCCCTAGCTGCAAATCGCCATCCACCCCCTTTATCAATGAGCCAATATTTATTTGAAATCCAATATTGGCTCTTTAGAGGATGTCGGTGTTCTGCCCAGTTTCTTAATTGCTGGTAAAGCCAGTTTCCTATCTTTGAGAAGATATCTTTGCTGACAACTGTAGAGTAGTAATTAGACCATCCTGTGATAACCGGATTAAGTTCGTTAATAAGCTGCAATTGAGTTGAAGCTTTGTGAACCTCAATAATCTTTTTTAACTTCTCTAGATGCCTGCTGATTCCCTCTTGATTTGGGGTAATGAGTGCTTTAAAACCCAGATTTTCTCCTTTCGTATTCTTACTGGCATGGTGTTTTCCTGTTGGATATTGCCTGACAGTGAATCCAAGGAAGTTGAACCCTACATTTCCCTCATATTTATCGAGGGTATGGGTGAGGCGTGTTTTGCTGGGTTTTAGCTCCAACCCTAAGTGCAATAACCATTCGGTAATTATCTGCTGGCATTGTTGGACTACTGCCAATTCTTCATGAATAATCACGAAATCGTCGGCATAGCGGATTAAGTGTGCCGCATTTTGTCGCCCCACTTGCTTTCCCTTTGACCATATTCCTCTTTCAGGAAGGGCTTGGTTTATCCTTTGTTCCATACCGTGCAGGGCAATATTAGCTAGTAGCGGAGAGATTACCCCGCCCTGTGGCGTTCCTTCTAGTGTAGGAAACAAACTGTTTCCCTCTAACACCCTTGATTCTAGCCAGCCTTTAAGAAGGCGGCGGAGGACAGGAAATGTATTCAGTTTTGCCAACAGTACATCATGATTTATACGGTCAAAACATTTGGATATATCCGCATCTAACACATATTTGCATTTTCTGCTAGTTAATCCAAAGATTGCCGCTATCGCATCGTGGGCGGAGCGTCCGGGTCTAAAACCAAAGGAATTTGGCTCAAATCTAGCCTCCCATTCTGGTTCTAATGCTTGTTTGACAAGGGCTTGTAAGGCTCTGTCTGTTATCGTTGGAATCCCTAGTGGGCGTTTTTCCTCTGTTCCGGGTTTAGGAATCCAAACCCGTCTCGTTGGTTTTGCCTTTCGAGATAGTGACAAATTGTTTACCAGTTCTAGTCTTTCTTCTGGTTTGAGGCTTTTAATACCATCCACTCCAGCCGTTTTCTTTCCCCGATTATCCTGTGTCACTCGTCGGACAGCCAAGCATTTTGAAGACCTAGACCTCATTAGAGTTTTTTGAAGTCTCCTGCAAGCTTTAATATCGCCACGTTCTGAGGCTTTGAATATGCGCTTTTGCAGCTTAAAGACACGCCGCTCTAACTTGCGCCAGGGGATGTCTTTCCATTCCATCATCGGGTTTAACCGTGCTTTAGACATATTAACTGCTACTTGTACCTACTCATTCCAAGACATCGTGCCTACGTCTGCATATCCCTCGCATTACCGAGGGCTTTGGCTTCTTAGGCAATCTTCCCCACTTATCGCTTATGGTTAACACCTACTCGAAGATTTCTCTAACGAGAGCTTATAAGGGGTTACTTCGTTCCTGATAATCGTTGATTGAATCTTTAGGATGATGCTCTCTGCCGGGTTTAGTGGGGGTGCTTACTGGTCGCAAGTGTAAACGCCAGCCCCCTATCCTTTGCCTTTTGGCTATAGCCTATCAGCCTTATTTGGCTATTTCCGCTGTGACGACAGTTCAACCACATCTTTGCTTTCGCTATCCATAGATTCATGCTCGACGGAAACCGGATTAGGCTTCTAGCTTTACCGCCTTTTCACCCCGCTTTACGGATTGAGGATTAGTCGCTACCGTAGGGGTGATTCTGTTACCCCTGCACCTGGGGAGAGGGACTTACACCCTCACGATTATCAAGTTGTAAGGATTGGCATTCTCCGTTTTAGAGAGTCTGCCCCATCCTCCCTTCCGTCCCTGAGTATTGCTACTCATTTAGGATGAACGAATCGCACACACTC
>NZ_JBYCCV010000249.1:0-2269 GCF_057473825.1 Aliterella sp. E5.1 | reverse complement strand
TAAATAAGGCATTGCAAGTTGCAAAAGGAGAATATATTGCTAGGCAAGATGCTGACGATGTTGCTTTGCCTACTCGTCTGGACAAACAACTAGAGGTGCTTGATAGGCTATCCAATGTTGTATTGGTTTCTTGTAATGTAGCTGTAATTGACGCTGATGGAAATCCTTTTGATGCTCATTATCGTTCTTGTCATTCTAACCTAGTACCGTGGTATTTACTGTTTTATAACCACCTAGCCGGACACAGCCAAGTTATGTATAGGCTGAGTACAGTAGAACGCATTGGAGGATACGCTGAGTCTCGTCCGTACAGCCAGGATTATGAACTTTGGAGTCGTATAAGCTCTGCAGGAAAAATTTTAATTCTACCTGAGGTACTTCAGAAACAGCGTATGCATTGTAAAAGTGTTTCTGCAACTAAAAGGTCAGATCAAAGTTTACTTTCGTTAGTTCAATCTCAAATTAATATCAGTCAGCTGCTTAATGAAGAGCTGAGTTTAGAGGAGCTTGCTTGTATTAGAAGATTTTGGACGGGTAGTTACTGGTGGAGTAGCTTTCCTTACTTTCATAAAGCTAATTCCATACATTTTAGAATTAAAGCATTATATGAAGCATTCATACAGCAACCCGGCTTAAATAGTTATACTGACGTTGATGTATCCTGCCAATTACGAAGCCTTATCGCTCAACAATTTGTGAGTTGGATGCAGTCTACAAAGGTATTTAGCTATTCAAGAATTAAGCTTTCTTACTTCACCTTTTTGTGGAATCCCACAGCTTTACTTCATTTTTGGTTTAATGAATTTTGGAATGCGTTTAGGGACAAATTAACAGTGTTTTATAAAATTGTTAGTTTAAGCCAGGTAAAGCCTTCTTAATTATTCTGTATTTATAGGTGATCTTAATTTTAGCTGAACTATTTTTCATGATAGAAGAAACTGTTCTCTAGATAGAGTTTTACATATTATTGATGCTAAGTCAAAGCTGGATACAAAGATTTAATAAAGTCAATTTTAGCAATGCAGAATGATTAACTTAATGGATAGAAAAAAGTTACTGTTAGTTTTTCCATCTACAGTCCGTGGTGGTGTAGAAGAATATACCCTAAAAATTGCTTCAGCAGCCGTAGCAGAAGGCTGGGATGTTCACGTAGCATTTCCGCAGGTTGAGGGAACTGTCTCTTTGGTACATGACTTTACAAATAAGAGTATAAAGTATCATCCATTGAATATTGCTGAGATTAGCGATCGCAATTGCTTTAAAACCCTTAACCATTTGTTTCGATTTATTAAAACTTTTGCGCTATTACAGAAGGTCCAGCCTGCCTTAATTCAGATAAATCTTCCTTATACTAATTATTGTTTTGGTAGCATCATTGCTTGTGGGCTTTTAAAAATACATACAGTCGTAGTTTTTCAACTAGTACCTAGCCATTTTATATTTAGCTCCCTAAAAAAAAGACTTCTTGCATGGGCTCGCAGTAGAAATCAACAATGGGTGGCAGTTTCAAGGAACAACCAAGCACATATCTGTAGTTCATTCGATGTGCCTTCCAGCAAAGTTCTTTGTATTTATAATGGTGTTAGTTTTAATCTCTCTTCGAGTGTTTCATGCTCTAAAGATTCTAATTTATTACGCCATAAATTGATTGAGGAGCTATGTTTGCCTGACCAAACCCTTTTGCTTCTAACAGTCGGTCGACTGAGTTATCAGAAAGGATACGATGTATTGGTTCCAGTAATTCCCTATATTGTTAAGGATTTTCCTGATGCAACTTTTATTTGGGTTGGGGAAGGTGAGCAGCGGCGATCTTTAACTAGCAAGTTGCATGAGTATAATGTCGAAAATAAAGTTAGATTTCTTGGATTTCGTTCCGATGTTTCATGCTTGCTAAAAGCTGCTGATCTCTTTGTCTTTCCAACGTTGTTTGAGGGACAACCTTTTGCAATTCTCGAAGCAATGGCTTCTGGATTGCCAATAGTTACATCAAGTGCCAGTGGTATTCCAGAGGTCATTGAAAATAAAGTGCATGGCTTGACCTGTCGTGTAGGTGACAGTTGCGATTTACTTGAATCAATACGTTGGGCACTTAAGCATCCACAGGATATGCAAGAAATGGCTCAAGCAGCTAAGCTTAGGGTTCAAGAATTTACTGAAGACAAAATGATAAGTGAAACGTTTAATTTATGGTATAGCTTTAAGAAAGTTTAAAACGCAATAGATTTGCTTAAATGGAAACTTTTTTAAAAATACTTCCGATGATACTTCT
>NZ_JBYCCV010000248.1:0-2329 GCF_057473825.1 Aliterella sp. E5.1 | reverse complement strand
GTAGCGATCCATCAGCGAGATCCTGAGAAACCTAGAACTAATTTGCTTGACTGGCACCGAGGGCATTTTAAGAATCCAACGCAGAGGCTCGTGACGTAGGAAAATTCGCTAAGCCGTGATTACTCAACTGATGAAACGCTTACTCCTGGTTTAAGGGGGATGAATGGGCTTAAATCTGTTACTCCGAAGAGCCGAACTGGCAAAC
This sequence comes from Aliterella sp. E5.1, assembly GCF_057473825.1. NCBI lineage: Bacteria > Bacillati > Cyanobacteriota > Cyanophyceae > Chroococcidiopsidales > Aliterellaceae > Aliterella > Aliterella sp. E5.1. The sequence continues at coordinate 2,124 of NZ_JBYCCV010000248.1, read as the reverse complement.
CCCCAGGAATATGATGGCAAGCATGAATTAAAGTTAGCGATCGCAGCTTGTGGGGTTTGGTTTATCGGGATCATTCTGCGGCTAAATGCCCAAGATCAACAATGGACTCTGATTGAGCAGTTGATTGAAGCTGCCTCCTTTATTGTCTTTGGGGGGATTCCGGTCTTCTTTTTAGCGACGCGGCCGGGCGCTAAAGTGGCCCGCTTAGTTTTATTGAAAAACCAGGGACTAGGCTTCCAGCTATTGATCTGTACTGCCCTGACGATTTATATCACCTTAGTTAAGGGGTTAAGCTTAAATCCCCAACGCTTTGTCTGGCTCAATCAGATGGACAATCTGATTCTATATCAGCAGTTTTGGGTAAACGCACTCTTATTTATACTCGGGATCTTTGTGGCCCTCAGGGTTCCGTTTTTGTTACTTCATCGCCGAAATCAAGCGGTTCAGAAGCAACAAATTGCAGTCCTATCCAAAGATACGCTGGAACTCCTAATTTTCTTAAGCGCAAACCTAGCCTATCTGATTGCTAGCCATACTTCGCTGATTTCTCGAAATTTTAACTTCAACCAGCTAGAGGGATACTATATTGCCGCTGGCTATTTAATTTTGCTGGGTCTAATCAACGCGTCGGCGGCTCGGTCTACTCAGATCAAAAAACTAACCACGTCTGACTTATTTTTAATTTTCATTTGTCTCTCAATTCTGTTTTGGTTTTCTACTCCCTTCTTTAGCTTTGGTGTGTTCATGGGGGTGGATCTATTCATTATGGTAATTATTTACGGGCTGGGGCTGGGGCGAGAGCACTTTGGCTATAGTTTTCAAATTCGCCAAAGCGACATTGGCTATCTGCTAATCACTTTATTGCTGATTTCGTTACTCTTAATCCCCTTGGGGTTGTTTTCTGGTTTTGTTGACGCTTCGCGATTAAATTTTACCCCTGACCCCTTACAGCTGTTGAGTTACTTTATTTTATTTAGTTTTAGAGTTGGGATTTTTGAAGAAATTTTCTTTCGCTGCGGTCTGATGATCTTTCTTCGCGATCAACTTTATCCTTTCCTTAAGACTGAGACGCATCCCAAGACCGCGATCTTTTTAATTGCCGCCCTGACCTCTGTGATCTTTGGACTGAGTCATATGATCAATCAGCCATGGGTGGGAAGCCTCTTAACGCCAACAGAATATAAGTTTGTCTATATTTGTCTAGCAACTTTGGCCTCCTTGTTTTATTCCTTGGCGTTTGGGGAAACCAACCGGCTCTGGGGGTCAATTACGATTCACGGCTATGTCGATTCGATCGCAGTGGTGTGTTTTGGCGGGTTTTTAACCGTTCCCTTTTAATTTCTTCAGGTTATATTCCCCGTGGCTTGCCACGTAAGCAAGAATTTGTGCGGTAGTGCGTTCCAGAGGAAAGATTCCGTAATACTCCGTTGCTTGCGGCGGAGATAGGAAACTTAGCGCTCCGCACCCAATTTATTGAAATGCGGCCCGGCCCTAAAACTTGACCCCTGGGAAGCAAAGTTGCCATCCAACCAGCGATCAGTGGCATAATTCCCCACAGGGCTTCTGGTGTAAGCCAATCTCTCTAGAGGGTTCCATGACGATTAAAAAATGGCTGTTAAGCGGCCTGACAGTACTGGTGGTTTTCTTGATCAGTCTTTCGCTGCTGAATAGTTTTGCTAAACCCCAAATTCAAGGGCAACTTGAGCTTTACCAAACTAATTTAATCCTCCAAGCCTCCGAGTGGCAGGGGCTGGCATCTAAGACAGAAAATGCTGATCAAGCCCGAAATGCCATTATTGGAGCCGACCCGGTGGCCAGTGCCCTGAGTCGCTATCAAAAAGCTCAGTCCTCCGCTCAAACCACCCTCAAACGGCTGCAGCAAACCCCTTCTCAATCGCTGGCTCCGGCCCCTCCCAAGTCAGAGGTCAAGCCAGAACTTGGCCGACCCTTGGTGCAGCCGTCTCCTGAGCAGAAGCTCCGGCGAGTCATTGATGAATTTGATCTGCGGTTGGGGATTTTATATGCCCGCTCTAACCAACTTGATCTGGCGATCGCAACCTGGCAAGGGCTGATTAATCAACCGGCCACAGGTCGGAAGAGAGTCGGGTAGGGAAAAGGTGGAGA
>NZ_JBYCCV010000247.1:0-2445 GCF_057473825.1 Aliterella sp. E5.1 | reverse complement strand
GTGCTCTTCCGATCTAGTTTGGCAAGCATAATTTAAGTACAACCGCCTAAGCGATTGCAAAAGTCCTGATATCCAGGCTGAGAGCCAGTAATTTCTGTGGTCATTTGCAATAGGGGAAATTTCAGCTTGCCAAGTCCATCAGTAAACGTAGCTTGCTGTGTAGGTTGGTCGTCGGGATTGGGATCGTCGAAATCACCAGAAGTTTTGAAGCCCTCTGCTCGATAAACTCGTACTCCTAGTATGTAATTTTGATCAGTCGGAATGCTAGTAACACTGCGAAAAGACTGAACTATCAAGTCTCTAACACTATCGCTGCTACAGCCGTCGGTTGCATCGCCATTAACACAGTACAAATTTAATGTAGAAGTGTTTTCTGTACAGTAATAGTTTGTTGTCGTTACAGGATTTGTCGTCGGAGCAGTACAAGTGAAGCTACCTGTACTTGTAGGAGGCGAAATAGCTGCAAAGGTGCTTCGCTGCGGTGTGAATATTTTTTTTGCTGGAACTGTTGTTGTTGCGGCTGTTGTAGTTACTTCCGATAGCGTGACAGTGTGAAGGGGAGCCGCAATCGTTCCGGCTTTTACGCCATCAACATAAGCTCTAGCAGCTTGGGAAGCTAATTCTATTCGCCTTGCCTGAACTCGTGTAGCTACTGATAAACCGATCGCCGGTGCGATCGCAGCCATCAAGATAGATACTACAACTACAGCTATTAAGGACTCAATAATGGTGAAACCAGATTGATTAGATTTAGTAAAGATTTGTTTGTATTTGGGTGTAATCATAGTTAATCAGTAGCTACAGAATTTTTAAGTCGGGCGTTAATCTGCATAAGAACTAAGGGAGGCTGGGCAAGAAGAAGGGCGTTGATTGCCGATAGCAGCAATATAGCTATTAATTGTAGGACTTGGCTTTTCAGCCGCACAAAGCAAATTTTGCACCCAAGGATCGTCTTGTCCTACTTGCCTAAAAAACTCATCGGGAGGAGTCGTTGGTGGTAGTGTAAATTTTTGGGCAAAAAGGTCTGGAGACTGAGACAAAAGCCCTACATCAAACCCCCATTGCCGAGTTGGTGGAGTGTAATAGGCTATGCTACTTCCTTTGTAGGAAGTGGATCTATATCCAAAAATGCTCAGAGTACCATCGTTGGCTGATTTTTTGGCAGCTAGTAGATTTGCGAATGGCGCTGTAGCGTAAGCACTACGCTTAAGTTGCATGAAGCTACCCTTAATATTGAGTGGTTTATCTGCCCATCTTTCTAGAAAACGTACAAAGTTATGCAGACCCGCTAAATCACTTTCTTCTGGTCGGCTAGGACTGTTGCCTGATACAAAAACAGCATTAATGGTTACGTTTTCAGCCGTTACACGTTGTAGCCACTGACCATCGAGATTGCCATTAGTTGGTAGAGCGGTACTGCTGTTAGAGGGAGTTCCTTCTGGGCTATGAATTTGGAGGACTGGTACTATAGAAGGCTGATCAGTGCTAGTTATTGCTGTGATAGCACCACTTCCCACAATATTTGGAGCGCTAACAAATCCAAGAATACGACCTGTTATTTGTGCATTATTTCCAAGAATTGGAGTACCACTTTTACCAACAAAATTACCAAACAATTTGTGAGGAACTGTATCATTGACATTTTCAAATTGTGGCGCACCATTAATAGCCCAAAATATGTTGTTTGGATTGACATCGCCGATATTCATGACAACTCCGTTGCCACAACTATTATTAGCGGCACTACAATTATCACCAAAACCTAATGAGTTATCTGCCTTGATTACAAATATCGCATTTGGATTCCCACCGGAATCGAGTGTTATTGTTGCACCGTTAGCAAAAGTGTTTTTTGGTAAAGTATATACATTAAGAGCCTGCTGGGCTCTCAAGCTCAGAACTGTAATCTTTTTGTCAACATTAGCTGCTAAGACAGTAGGTGCTGGCGAGGTCAGATCGTACAGTCCATTTGTACCTCCAGTGCCAATGAAATTATTAATGGCATCGTAAGTAGCAGAAGGACAGTTGCTATTACCTGGAGATGTAGTTAGGTTCGCGTTGTTTGATACGTAGTTTTGGGAAGTACCACCATTCTTGATACACACTGCATAATCAGAGGCACTTTGGTCTCCAGTAGGCAGATTTAAGCTAGAAACGCCTGGAATATCTGGTGTTTCTGGTAAAATTAACTTGCTTCCACCTTGATTGGGAGGCAGATAGTATAGTGGTTGGTTCTTCGCGTAAGATACCTTAGTTGAGTCGCCTGGGTTGCCATCTGTACTTGTTGTTGTTCTAAACCATAAAGCATTATCTGCTTCGGTAGGATAATTTACATTAGCGACTGCACTAGCATTAATAGGATAAGGAAATGCAGCAACCCTACCAGCCGAATTTATGCCTAGTGGTATAGGAGTAGAGTTGGTATTAATCTGGGTAAGATTGAGC
>NZ_JBYCCV010000246.1:0-2420 GCF_057473825.1 Aliterella sp. E5.1 | reverse complement strand
AACCTCAACGACACTTTCCGCAAAGCTCTTATAAGCACTACCCATTTGTTTAGCCATCGAATCAGGAAAGACATGAAAATCCCCAGTTTTTAGAGCTTCTATTATCCCCTCTGCCACAAGTTCAGGTGGCTCCGCAACCTCAGTTAGCCCTGCTGCATCGCCCATATCCGTAGCAATTGGTCCAGGGTGAACGCTTAACACAAACGTGCCTTGCTCGTTCAGCAGTTCTCTTAGTGCTTGGGTAATCGAATAGGCAGAAGCTTTTGAGGCACAGTAAGTGACTGCGTTGGAGTAACTTTTCAGCGAAGCAACAGAATTGATTTGAGCAAAGACACCCCCTCCATTAGTTCTAAGAACTGGGGCAAATGCCTGAGCCATGTAAATCAGTCCATATACGTTGATGTTCATCTGAAATTTGAGAGCGGCGATCGCATCCTCGCCCAAGAGAGATCCCGCTTGAAAGACTCCGGCGTTATTGACCACCACTTGCACATCTTTGGCAGTTTGAGCGGCAGCAATAATAGATTGAGGATTGCTTAAATCAACTTGGATCGGCACTACTTGATCGCCGTATTGTTTAACCAATGGGGAAATGCTGTCCAGTTTACGAACAGCCGCATAGACTTTGGCGGCTCCATGTTTAATAAAGGACTCAACTATCGCTTTACCAATGCCGCGATTCGCGCCCGTAATCAAGATGATTTTGTTTTTGATGTCGTAGTTCACTTGGATTTCTCCTTACAGTTTTCAATCGTTTTGGAAAAGCAAATTCTCTTTAGCGATTTGTCTGTAACTAATTAATAAGGACTTGCTGTTGGTCTAACTATAATTTCGCTAATATCAACATCGTTAGGTTGAGCGATCGCAAATAAAATTGACCGAGCGATCGCGGTAGCCGGAATATATATTTGTCTAAATTCTTCCATTCCTTTTTTGGCAGTTTCATCGCTGATGCTATCGGCTAACTCTGATTCTGTTGTGCCAGGAGAAATCACCGTCACTCGAATATCGCCGCCGACTTCTTGTCTTAATCCTTCAGAGATCGCGCCAACCGCGAACTTGGTAGCGCAGTAAACCGCCGCCGTTGGATATACAGCGTGTCCACCAATGGAGGAAAGATTAATAATTTGTCCTGATTTTTGAGCTTTCATAATTGGCAGCACCGCCGCGATGCCGTATAAAACACCCTTGATGTTGACATCAATCATCCGCTCCCATTCCTCAACTTTCAATCGGTCAAGGGTTGATAATGGCATGACTCCAGCATTGTTGATTAACACATCCACGCGACCGAACTTACTTAGAGTAAGTTGCACGAGTTCTTCTATTTGACTTCGTTGAGTCACATCAAGAGCTTGATATTCAGCTATTCCACCATCGGCGTGAATGTCTTTGACGAGCGCTTCTAGGCGATCTGTGCGCCGCGCTCCTAAAACTACTTTTGCGCCGTTTTTTGCCAGTAACCTGGCTGTAGCTTCACCGATGCCGCTACTCGCGCCTGTAATCACTACAACTTTGTGGTTGTCATCGGTAGTCATAAAGTATCTCCAATTCATTTTATGTTCGTGAGGCTAGATTATTTAGTAGTGCTAGGACTACTAGATTGAGCGGCAAAGACTTCACGTAATGCTTGTGCTGCATCAATGGCACGCGGAAACCCAGCCGTTACTGTCGTCAAGTAGACAATTTCTTTAAGTTCGTTTTGGGTCACTCCTAGCCGGAGGGCGTAGCCTGCATGAATTTTTAGTTGCGGCAGATTGCCTTGGGCAGCAAAAGCGGCGACAGTAGCAAGCTGACGAGTGCGATTGTCAAGCTCGCTCCGCGACCAAACTTCACCAAGAGAGTAATCTACAATTGCATCTGCTAAAAACGGGAAATCTTGGCGTAGACCTTCAAGGACAGGCTGCCCCGCCCCGCCTGACAACTTATTGATGACTTGATTGCCTCGCTCGCGGCGACTCTGGCTTTCTGGTGGAGTTTGTGCAGTGGCGGCAACAGGTAAGGCGATCGCAATACAAGATAAAAGCGCGATCACTTTATTTATCAGTTCTTTCCAGTACCTAGCTTGCACGCGCTGGTAACCAATAGATTCACTGCTGCTATTGGCTCTAGTGACGATCACAACTTTGTTTTCTACGTTTGACATGATTGTTTTCTACGCTTGACATAATTAAGATTGATTTGATTTAAAGAAACTGACCGCCAGAAACTTCAATTCTTTGAGCGTTCACCCATTTGTTATCTTCAGAGAGCAGTGATGCGATCGCGCCACCAATATCGTTTGGCATACCTACACGACCCAGAGCCGTTTGCGAAGCAATGAAGCTGTTGATTTCTGGATTGTCACGCACTGCACCACCCCCAAAATCTGTTTCGATTGCGCCTGGTGCGATCGTATTCACCGCAATCTGTCTTTCACC
>NZ_JBYCCV010000245.1:0-2367 GCF_057473825.1 Aliterella sp. E5.1 | reverse complement strand
GATGATTTTTGTATTCTTCTGTATGCTTCAGCGCTAGGGTGCTGTGGCGAAGTCCGTATACTGCCGCATTTTAGGTTCGTGGAATGCTAGCACAATATCCTCCTTATCAACGCCTGCACGGACTAAATCAGTGGCAATGCCATCCTCAGTCCAATCTTCCTCAATCCAAAACTTACCATTAAGCAGCCGAACATAAACAGTCATACCATTAATGCGATCGCCTTTGTGCCAACCAAGGTTCATCCAAATATAATGACCATTTAGCTCATCTACAATCAAGAATGTCTCAATATCTTGGTTTTGGCGACGGTTACATAGTCGTACATACTCCGTCAAAATCCCTTTGATAATTGTGGAATAATCAGTTAATTGATCCATTGTTCAATTTCCTCTCTTTCTGTATCTACAATAATGAGTGGAAGTCGATGTTTGCGGAGGATAAGTTGCACCACATCCTGAATAAAAAAGCTTTTGTAGACAACAGTACTAACAGCAATGTAAAGTCTGCGATCTGGCGCTGTTTCCTCTAAAAGGTATCGATAAATATCATACTGACCGAGAGCTTCTTTCAAATCTTGGATTTTTGATGTCCCAACAAAACTTTTAACTTCAACAACGAGTTTTTGATTGTTTCTTTCTGCTGCAATGGGGCATTCAGCACCAAGGTCTGCATACAAAGTTGTTCTACGATACTGAATGATATAAGGATCGTCCGTAATCGCCCAACCGTCATTTATCAGTGTATTTTTTACTGCATTATGGATAATATCTAACTTAGGCATAGCTTAAATATAGGTCAGCCTCTTTACTTGATAAAAATTAGTGCCAGCATTAAAGCTGATATCAAAAAAATCATTACTTTAGTTCTGAGTCCAAATTACTTTGCAGGGTACGTAGTCTAGGAGTGACCCACCGCTCATACCAGTAGCTTACTAAACTTGTCTGTGTAAAGTCTTTCCATACTACTCGATTCGTATTTCCAAGCAAATAATCCTGCCAGTTTATAGCTAAAGGACAGCGATAATATCCTCTTTGCCAGCCAATACTAAGCATATCTTCCGACAAGCCAAGTTCACGCAAACCTCTTTTCAAAATCCGCATTTTCCAATTTGGACCTTCGCCAAATTTGTAAGTATTAAAAACATCGTCTGGTACAACTTGCCTAATTAGTTCCCAACTACCGTTAGCTGTTATGTGAAGGTGGCTCTGTCCTTTGGTGTAATTTATAAAATCCCAATTTTCTAAGCGGTTGTAAATTGCTGATTTACCAAATGCTCCCAAGGTATCGATATAAACAAGATAAGGCATTTTGTTTTTTCCAATAATAACAGAAGCGCTATCTTTGTATTTTTGGTAAAAGTCTTTACGAACTTTTGGAAACATTAAAGTAAGAGCAATTAATTTAGAACTAAGTACCTTGTTGTAAGGTGGGATTGCCCCAAGAATATATGCAGTCATACAGTTATATAGTCGCTGCATTTTTTGATCTTTTGTCCACCCAATAGATTCGTTATCTCTAACACCCAAACCAATAACAGGATCGCAAAGACCAATTGTACCTATTAATTTATCGTTTTGGCGATCAAAGACAAAGTATCGAATGCGTCTTCCATAGCCAACTGTGACAGGGACTGACCAATAAGAAGTGGCATAAGCCCAAAGTTGTTTATGCTCAGTTCTGGATTCAACTGTAACAAGATAAGGATCAATTCTAGATATATCAATATCTAATGGTTGTGCAAGGTAACTTTGAATCTTACTTTTATACTCTTGTCCCGTTGAATTTGTCCTTTCTGCCAATTTTCGCTGAACTTCTCGGAAATCCTTTACAGTTACTTGATGAGTGTTTTCGTTCCATATAACTCCATAATCTTCTAAATTTCTAATAATTTTTTGCTGAAGAACTATTTTGTGCTTTTCTTCCATTACATATTCATCTAAAAAATGCCTCAGATTGCACTTGTAGTCCTCTTTAATCTTTAAATTTAGCTTCTAAATAAACTTTTCCTTCCACAAGCTTTTCAAACTCAGTGACCCGAACAGGAAGGGCAAAAGCTTGATCGGATGAAACCATGTAAAGATTTCCTGCAATCGTTTCTCGTTGAATAAAGTTTGAGATTACCCCATCATAGTTGATATTAGACTTCACAAGTGCTTTAATATCGTCGGAATTGCCCATGTGAAAGGCAAAGAAATTTTCTGCTTGGGTTCTTATTTCATCAGAAATAGCAGAGGGACGTTGTGTTACGGCGACTAAACCTAATCCGAATTTACGTCCTTCTTTTGCTACTCTGACAAATGGATTCGCATTTGATTTAACAAATTCCTGAGATAAAACATTTTGGGCTTCTTCTACAAAAACAACAG
>NZ_JBYCCV010000244.1:0-2511 GCF_057473825.1 Aliterella sp. E5.1 | reverse complement strand
AGTGATGCGGGTCGAAGTCAAGCTCAACCACTTCGCTTTGCGCTCGAAACTCTACTTCAAAGCGCTTCAGGCATCTTTCGACGAACTGAAACGCCTCAAGGCTATAGCAGGGCTTGCGTAAGGTGAGTATTTCACTTAATTCTCTCACGGTTAAAAACTTCCCCCAGCCGTGGCGCTTAGATTACCCTACCCTTTTCATGCTCCCCATTCTAAAGGAGAGGGCAACATGATCCTGTCCAAGTTCTCTCTGCTACGCGCGTAGGCTCTACGTCCGTTGCGCCACGGTGTCGTTTCGGTTCTGCGTTCTCTCCACGCCTGCGGGGGCTTAGAAGCGGCGGTATACCGCCGCTTCTAAGCCTCAGCTCACTATGGAGGAGACTTTCCCCACCACCATCTGTCCCGATGTCGGGACAAGTCAACATCCCTCTCCACACGCGCGTTTGTTCAGTGCTGCAGCCAACTTCACCACTACCAAGACGTCTGAAGTTGGTGCAAAACCGGACGCATAAAAAAGGCGCTGCTAGTCCTCCGCACGCGGCGCGGCAAGGACCATAAAACACCTCGTTCCCCTTTGGTGATGAAAGCTCGAGGACAATGACGTGCCCCATTATTTTTTGTAAAAAGGACTCGCTCCTACTGCTTGGTCCACCGCCACCAGCCACGGCGATTAGCCTCAAGGCGCTCGAGTGGATCTCGGCGCTTCAGACGCACGTCTGAACGCTTCAATGAGTTTTGTTCTTAGTTCATCACTTAGCTCTGCATACGTACCTTTTTCAAGATATTCAATAAGCAAGTTGGCTCTTTCCTTATAATTTTCTGTTTGGTCCATTATAGTTTTGAGGGACTTCACATTAACGACAGCGGCAACCGTGAGAGCTTGGATTAAGCTTTGCTCTGAATAAATTTCGCCTTGTAGAGCTATTGTCAAGTGTGTAGGAAGCATAAAACCCCAGATCCTACGCAGTTCATTTTGTTTTCTGGCGACTATCTCATTTTCTTTAGTGTTTATCTCCTTTAAACGATGCGCAAGCCACTCATAGAAAACCCTGACATGGAGCTCATACTGTTCGACTAAACTGCACAAATCTATTTCTTCCCCTGCTGCCTTCACGAATTTTTCTGCATCTGCACTTAGGTTATCCCATTCTAAAAATGCCTTTGAGCTCAAATGTGCTTGATGAAGAAACTTCCCCCTTTCAGAAGCGTCAAAAGTCCATGTGCCAGCCACAACCGGGATTTCACGATGTTGAATATAGTTGCGGAGGTCAAGAACAAATTTTGCGAGGGGATGCGTAGCGAAGTGCTCCTCGATTTTTCTTTGGTAGTCAGGAAACCGATCTTGTCTTGTGTAAGGCTGGGACAGTCTTCTAGAGTGATCTCTTAGCGATGTTGCGCTTGCCACAAAGTTATGTAAAAGGCGTGATACCTCAAACAGGTAACTATCAAGCAGTTCCTTGTGGGGGGCAGTCCACATCATCTGCATTTTTTCATTTGTATCTACAGTTTTGATGGTTCTTTTTAATTCAGCCGCATTACTGTGAAAGATAGAGAAACTCTTCCAGAGCTGTTTTATCGCTTGCAAAGTTTTATATTCTTGAGAGTTAATTAGCTCTTGCTCCAGTTGTATATATTTATCCCAAGCTTCGTCAAAGGAAAGAGATTCGTTTGTGCTGTTACTCACTTCCATAACCTCCACCAGCCGCGGCGATTAGGCTGCGCTGCGTAAATAAATGCGGCCTATAAAGCATAATAGTAATTTTCCTCGCTCATCTTGCAGCACTTATTCACATAGGGGACTAATTTTAAGTTAACTTGACAACGCCGTGCGTGAGCCTCTGCCGCCAGTGCCGGGTCAGCCTGAACGCTACGACTACGAGTACCACCGTGAGGGTACCGCCAATCTGTTCACTTGTGCCCCGAACGGGGTATGTTCTTTGCGCCCTTAGAGGCCTGGCGTCACGTCAAGGTGACCGAGCGTCGCACCAAGATCGACTTCGCCCACTGCATGCGTGAGCTGGTCGATGTTCACTTTCCTGGCGCCACCACCATCACCATGGTTCGCGACCAGCTCAACACCCACGGCCCTGACGCCCTCTATGAAACCTTTGCTCCAGAAGAAGCAGCACGTATCCTGAACCGAATAGAGTTCCATTACACCCCTAAGCACGGCTCTTGGTTGAATATGGCTGAGATCGAACTCTCGGTGCTCTCGCGTCAGTGTCTCAACAGGCGTATCCCCGACAAGCACATGCTGGAACAAGAGATCAGCGCCTGGGAAGCTGAGCGTAATGCCTCTCAGGCTACTGTTGATTGGCGCTTCACCACTGCCGATGCTCGTATCAAGCTCAAGCGCCTCTACCCGTCAACTTCTGCTTGACAGACCACTAGTACACCTTTCCAGAAAACACTTACCGTTAGCTGTTAGTCTGGCTGTGGTGATAGCAGATGCCAGGACCTCAAGCCACAAAGATCGAACTTAGCAGCAGACAAGAAGCACTTTTGAAGCAGCTA
>NZ_JBYCCV010000243.1:0-2512 GCF_057473825.1 Aliterella sp. E5.1 | reverse complement strand
TTTTATATTAATCTTCCCGCTGCAAACTAATTCTACACTTTTCTCTATCACACAGGTCTTCGGAACTTTTTTTTGTAAAAGTATGCTGTTTTAAATAGTTGGTGTAAGTATAAGTGCTTATTCCATAATTTAGAGTAACAGACACCGCGCTCTGGAGCAAAAAATCACCAATATTTGGCTTAAAACAGTCAAGAATTATTGAAACAAGGAAAAAAAGGCGCTCGCACAAGCCATACTAGAGACATCTAAGCGTTCTAAAGCTAGATTGCTATGAGTGTTACCATCTACAAATGGACAATTGAACGCTACCATCAGGCGATCAGTGCGGGGCTATTTGACGACCAACCCGTCGAACTATTGCGTGGAGATATTATAGCTATGCCCCCAGAGGGTGAAGTCCACGCCTACTACAAAGTGCGAAGTTGGGGATTATTGGCGGACATTACTAGGCTCAAGGGTTAAAATCCGCGAAGCGCACCCCATTCTCTCCCCAATAATTCCGAACCCATCCCAGGGCGATCGTCAAACCACTAGGAACAGTCTATTTAGAACATCATCCCTATCCCGAAGATATTTTCTGGCTAATTGAGTTTTCCCTTGCTACTCTTAGCAAAGACCTAAATGAGAAAAAAGCAACCTATAGTGAAGCAGGTATCGCTGAATATTGGGTAGTAAATCTTACTGGTCGGGAAGTTTCAGTTTTTCGAGACTTGGCAAACGGGCGTTACATTACAGAAGAAACCTTGACAACTGGGGTTGTGTCGCCTCAAGCCTTTCCTGACGTACAAATTCAGGTAAAGCGATTGATGAATCAATAGGAATCTGAAACTTAAGTTAATTGCTTAGTTGATTAAGGTGCGATCGCATTCAGCATTAATGGCTGCTCTGGCAATCGACTCGTTGGGCAATTATGTTATGGCATCATTTAAAACAGCTAATATCTTTGCCCAATTAAACATTTCGGCTAAATCTTGTGCGGTTTGACCATTAGCATTTTTAATTTTCTTATCTGCGCCATACTTTAGCAGTAATTTTACCTGAGTAAGATTTCCTGCTAAGGATTCAAATTGAAGCATAGTCATACCAAAAGTGGAAGGGTCATTAATTCGCTGCCTATTCCCTTGATTCCATCTTCGGACTTATTTGCCATATTCTCACTCATTTGGTGTTCAGGCACTTCAATCGATGGGGTGAGTAAAAACTCAGCAAATGAAAGCATTGGCTCAATATGTACATTTTTGGGATCTCCAAAATCCCTCCCCCAAGCATTATCATGTTCTTTGTAATTCTTTTTTTGTCATTCGGCTTCTAAGAACATTTACTGTAAAAGCGCCATACACCTTTCCACTCATTGAATACATCCAATCCGATATTTCTCCATAGTGAAATTGCACAATGTCGCCCTGCTTTAAATTTTCTATTTCATTTGGCTGATTGAGCAAATGTCCAGTAAGTAGTTGACCATCAAATGAAATGTCTCCAACCCACATAGATTCAACCGATGGAGTGCTTTTATTACTCTTATTCGTGAGAAAACCTCGTTTCACTGCATTCATATCATGCCCAGGAACAATTCTTCGCATTTCCCACGACAATTCACGCCAAAAAATCTTGAATGATTTTCTGGCATTTTATTGATGCCTCATCCATTTCAGAGTCTACGGACTGAGATAGGAATACTTTTTCTGCCGTGGTATATCTTGTAAAAGTGGATGTCCAACGATATTACACGCATTGTTTAAATAGGATAAATCCGATCGCATTTATCTTGTAATTGTTGGGCAAGCCCAGTAAAAATGCGAAGTCTTGTAACATCTCTAGCGTAGATTAGGCTTTCTGCCTTTGAGCAATTTGTATGAGCAGTCTAAGGGCTTCATTAACCGAGTCACTTGTTGGAAATGCTTGGGCAACGTCAGGATCGAGCAATACTATGTTCGTCCCTGTTTTGTCGCGCTCGATATATTTGCCTCTAATACCACCAGTCATGTTGCTAAAGTCATACTCAGGAAGTAATTCGTCTTCTAGTTCCTGATTATTCTCCATCTTCATAAAATCTCCGCTCATTTCGGGTTGCCTCTCTTGCGCTGATAATCCGAACCCGATCTGCTCGATCTGTGTGAGAGACTACTAGGATACGACTAGCACTAGACAAACCAATTATAACGTAACGCTCTTCACCATGGGAAGGATCGGGAAAAGTTACAGATAAAGGATCGTTAAAGATAGTAGATGCCTCGTTAAATGAAACACCATGCTTTTTCAAGTTTAAATTTGCTTTGTCTGGATTCCATTCAAACTGCACCTAAATCAGTATTTGTCGGTGCGGATTAAGTTTAGCAGGTAGCCTAGTCATCACCTGTAGGTATAGCTTGCTCCTGAAAATGCCGCTGTCTCTAGAGTTTCTCTTAAAGTTCTATTTTGGGCTGCATCAGCGAGAAATTGAATGGCGTTTTTCTTACTCATTTTGTTACTCCTTATTGAATTGTCTTGTTTACTAACAAACAATATTGTT
>NZ_JBYCCV010000242.1:0-2541 GCF_057473825.1 Aliterella sp. E5.1 | reverse complement strand
TTTTGATCGCTGGTGGATAAGCCAGATTCTTATCGACATTGATCACCCGAGGCTCTTGTGTATGAGGGCCATTCAACACTTTCGTCAGAAACCGTTTGGCAGCTTTGGCATCTCGCTTGGCTGTTAAGGCTGTGTCGCAAATAATGACTTTAGCGACAATAGCCCCGTAAAAATATAGGAGACTATGCAGCTACTCCAAAGATTTTGTTAATCAAAGATATTTGTCCTATGACATCTCCTTTCTCTACATTCGCGATCTGACCTTTGCGGATCATATTCATCGCTTCATATCCTTTGAGGGTTCGTCGAGCTGAGTCGAACGATCCAAAACCCATGCCAGGATTGACCAGAGTTTTGATTGCTCTATGGTCCTGCTCCACTATGTTATTCAGATATTTGACCTGGCGTAATTTAGTGGATTTTGGCAAGCATTCTTCTTTTTGTAGTTTTTTGATCGCTGGTGGATAAGCCAGATTCTTATCGACATTGATCACCCGAGGCTCTTGTGTATGAGGGCCATTCAACACTTTCGTCAGAAACCGTTTGGCAGCTTTGGCATCTCGCTTGGCTGTTAACAGGAAGTCCAGTGTATTGCCCTCAGAATCCACTGCACGATACAAGTATTTCCACTTGCCTCGGACTTTGATGTAAGTTTCGTCGACTCTCCAGGAGTCATTGGTAGGCTTGAGATAGCGGCGACAGCGCTTGTCGAGTTCATGGGCATACTTGAGAACCCAGCGGTTGATGGTGCTGTGGTCAACATCCAGCCCTCTTTCAATCATCATCTCTTCCAAGTCTCGATAACTTAGAGCATAGCGGCAATACCAACGGACATTGAGTAGGATGATCTCGGCTTGGAAATGTCGCCACTTGAAAAGCTCAGAAGTTTTCATTTACGAGAGAGAAAAACATGGGCTCTCACATTATCATCAGGCCGCTGACTGACCCCTGTTTTTGCGACACAACCGCGAGGAAGATTTTATGCTCCGGGTGCTGTTTAATCCCCATCACCAAAGGACCGGTAGGGGCAAACACCGCTATCAAATGCAGCAAGAGGATGCGACTAGCCTTGAGACTCGACCACACAGCACGGTTAAGCACACGATGATAATTCTGAAAATGGGGAGCTTGGCTCAACCCCATCACTCTTAAAATCGCACTGACTGTTCGCTTGCCAGGGGCAACAATCGCACCCACCAGCAGCACAATTGCCGATTCCCACACAGGCTTGGAAAACAGGGGGGCAAACAGTAAGATCAAAGGCACAAATTCTTTCGGTAGCAGGTTCATCAGGACAAATCAAAAAACACTATCCTGATCTTGCTACCTTTCCTCTTCCGAAAATGGATAAAGTCGAGCTAAGAGCAAATAATTGTTCTAGTATAGTAGGCAAAGGTTGCTTCTGCTCTCTAGAGGTATCAAATGCAGCAATTCTAAGTATGAGAACGGTTCTCAGTGAGATGATTCATTTCAAGTTGTTTGACTGACTGAGAGCGGCATTCTACCGTTCTGAAGCTTGGACACTAAAGCCATCAGAATTCCTATTTTTAGTACAAATGTTTCAAAATGAGAATTGCTGTATCAAATGCCACCTTATTGATCGGGGTCGGGTACTATGTTTTAGAAGTGAAGGCGTGGGGGGACTAGGCACTTAGATTTTAGATTATCTAGATTTTTTTGATTTGACGCGACAGCTTTATTGGGAAAATAAAGCTGCTGAGATTATTCTGAAAGGTCTAAGAGACAACGGTGTCTCTACTAATACAGCGTTTTTCATCTAGGTAGAGGACACTGGCAATACTGAAAGATATTGCTAGGAGTAGCTTCCAGCAATTTAGCTATGTCCTACTAAGCAACGATCCGCTGTAGATGCTTCTCAGGCAGTATTGTAGAGGCACCTTTGTAATAGTTCCCAAGCATTGCTTTGATTTAGCAGTTCAAGGATTTAATCGCTAAAGAGGTTGTGGAGTCTGCTAAGGGTCTCAGGGTTGAACGACACAGAACTTGGCTAGAGCTGGCAGAAGCACTTGTCAGGATAACTTTAGTCGTTATTCTTAATTTCTGCCTATAGAGCCCTAAGCCTGGCGGCTGTCAGCAAGAAACGACAAGGTTTAAATAATATTTAGCAATCGTTTCTGGTCAGTCTTCTAGAGAGGTCGATCAGAAATTTCTGTCATCAGCCTGTTGCTATAAGTCACTGAATGGGCATATTAACCTGAGGTGATGTACCACCTTAGCTTGTGTCACTTACCCATATTTATCTCAAATCCCATACTTAAGCATTGAATTTCATTTAAATAAAAATTTAACAGGATGACTTGATGATCATCTCCGACTTTGGAACCTGTAGAGCAGAGTCTGACAGTTTAGGACAAAAAGCAAGACAAAACTTTGTCATTCTGGGGGGTGGCATTGCGGGTCTTGCTGCTGCCCGAGAATTACTGAAAAGAGGCTGTAGCGTTACTCTTGTCGAGGCAGGGGTTGAAGTGGGCGGCCTCGCCCGCACCTTTGATCGAGATGGCTTCAGGCTCGAGATTGGGG
>NZ_JBYCCV010000241.1:0-2546 GCF_057473825.1 Aliterella sp. E5.1 | reverse complement strand
CAATGATGGTAGCTTGAAGTTCCGTACTGACAAAAGGGAAACACATTGAGTAGCCGTGTGTAGTGAAAGTTACAAGCACGGTTGCGGATAGGAGGGGTGGAGTAGCAATGCTCCCCTCGACCTTCTCTTTAGTGCCAATTCACTGGAAATACCTACAGAGTAAGCATTTCATCTATACTACATTTGATTTACTGATATCTGCTAACTAAGATTAGCAGATATAAATTGACCCAAAAAAGAGTTTTATGTCTGCTAATGCTCCTCAAAAAACCCTAAATTCATGTCTGCTAAGGTAAGTGGCACTTTTTTACAGCTATCTCGGCTCGACCCCTATATGCAGCAACTAATCGATGGTGATCTGGGAATCGATAATTGGCAATGGCAAATGCAAGCAGGAGTAACTAATCCTCTGTCTGATACTTTCCGCATCTACAATCCTAATAAGAATCTAGAGGAGAGAGATGGCGATCTGAGGTTTATCTACTACTGGGTTGAAGAACTGCGTGATTATAGCTTAGCAGAAATTCTTGATGGAGTGTACCTAAATGAGAGTCCTTATCCTGCACCGATACTAGACTGGGCGCAGACTCGAAAGACTAACGGCAAGATTATCTCAAACTTGCGTAAACAGGTGAAACAGCGATTGTTGGCGGAGCAGGGGGTGGGGCTAGAGCAGGCGGCGATCGCGCGTGAGACTGTAAATAAATACTGGGAGAGCAAGGACACGCAGTACCAGGAGTATCAGCAGAAAGCATTAACTAATTAGCTGCAATCCTCGAACAGATAATTGATTGATTTCCACTATCTAAAATATTTACATACACTTCACTTTTAGTAAGGCAAGTAGTAACTTCATTACCTTTTCTAATCCGTAGTTCTTGAGCAAGGGTACAACTTCTAAACTGCCCTTTTTCATCAAAAGAGATGGTTTCTTTTTGCTGGCAAACAAAGTGATTATTGTTCAGTCCGATATTGGCATCAATGCTTAAAACACAATTTGCCAATGAACCATTCGAGTAGTTATTAACTGTATTGGCTTCACAAGAAACGGTGGCTCTGGCAACTTGAGGTAGTAAACTAATAGAACCCAAATTCAACAGGAATAGAGAAGTCATTAATAATTTTACAGTTTTCATGCTGAGAATAGTAAGTAAATTAGAGGGATAAATTACTTACTATTCTCAGCTTGAGCAACTCATAACAACATCAGAGCTAATACGGCAATTTATATGAAGCTTGGATATTGCTTACCTGTTTCTAAGCAGAATTATTGAGTTTGCGTTCGTATTCTCTAGGTTCTAAAGCATCTTCTGAAAATTCAGCAAACATACATCCGTCTAGTGGGTATAAATCCTTCGGTAATAAGTACACCCAGCCACCTTGCTCGTCTGATCTAACTTCGGCAATTTGGGCAGTTTTTGCACGATACAAAGCACCCAGAAGTTTGCATCTTACCCCTTGTTGAGGCTTGTACTTTAGTTCTGGGTAGCGGTAGATATTTTCGCTACCACAGTCTGCACAGTAGCAACCGTTAGGATGGGGATAGTACCACTCATGATTGCAGTCCTGGCAATGGTAAAGTTTTTCGCTCATTAGTCTTTCAAGTACGATGTCTGCGGCGGTCAAAGGAGCGACTATCGCTCCCTAATAATGATAACGAGCTTGCAAAAAATCCACTCTATCTTGTCTAACCCGGTAGATAAGTCGATGCTCCAAATCGATTCGCCGCGACCAAGTATCAACGTCTAAATGCTTGAGTGGTTCCGGCTTGCCTATGCCCTCAAATGGATGCTGCATCACATCGGTAACTAAAGCAAAAATTTTGTCTACTTTGTTAGGCGCAGTTTTGTACCACCAACCTAAGTCGTCTTTGAACTGCGGACTAAAATCTGGAAATCTTGCAGGCAGTGCAGGCGGTAGAGGTGGAAGCTCAACCTTCTTCTTTTTCTTCGCCAATCCCCAACCCCTGTTTTAAAGACGTAATTGCCTGTTCGACAGTCATGGGTGCTAGAATTTCCTCATCTCTTGATTTAGACCATTGCAAAGCATTAAGTAAACGTGCCGCATTTTGAGGACTTCGCAAAAGATAAGCCGTCTCTTTTAAACTTGTTAGCTCATCTTCAGCAATCAATGCCACGTTTGGCTTATTACGACGCTCAATAATAATGATTTCTCGTTCGTCAACAACCTGGTCTAAGAGACTAGCTAAATTTTCACGGGCTTTAGTATAGGTAGTTTGCATAATTAATTCGGTATCTGTCCAGACTTACTGTACATATTATCATATAAAGAGGTCAACGACCGAAGGCTTTGCTAAGTTAACTAGAGTGTGAGATTTGTATGTGGCTAAACTATGGCATTGATGCTGATAACAAATTAGCTTCAATTGAAGATGTAGCCAGTGGAAAAACCGACTTACCCCTCTTTTGTCACTTTCGGAAGATTAAATTCTGGAACCTTTTGTGAATAAGGATTTGGCAAAGTTGACCTAAGTGAGTTCATTTGTTGTGAAATTAAGCTTGAAAGCCTTACATTACACGCTTGTT
>NZ_JBYCCV010000240.1:0-2562 GCF_057473825.1 Aliterella sp. E5.1 | reverse complement strand
CTGTGACCCCTCTCGCTGGTTATCGGCATCAATGACTTTTTGGCGCAGGTCTACAGAGTACGCTTTCATTTAGTTTCCGTTCAAGTTTACTCTTTAACTGTATTATATTCAATCAGGAACTGCTGTAAGTTTTTTTCTTAAGGCTTGAAGGACACTCAATTCATAGTTAATTCGATTAACTTTGATTTCACCATCAGCGTTGTTTTCTAAAATCAGTTCTTGCCAACCACTACGCAAGACTCCATCGGTCGGGATGTCTTCTCCTGGGCTGTAATAACGCTGTTTACTATCAGCGTACTTTTTCAGTAGTTCTAATGCTTGAATAACAATTCGGGGTGAACTTCATTGTTTGAGCAAAATTCTAACTGGACCAAAATTAAAGGTAAGATTCTCCGATAGTAAGCACCGTAAGAAGCCCTCATTACTGTATAAAGCCGTTCGCGGTAGGCATTTCCCGTAGATTTATACTCTTTGACTAAATTTTTGAGCGTCACTTCGCCTGCTATGGGAAAAATTACATCTTTGACAGTGCCATTTGGCTGATTCAAAGAAGCTTCTGCCATTTGATATAGTAAATTGTTCTTGCCATGAACCCGTTTAAAATCTTGCAAAAGTTCTTTATCTACACGTTTTTCGGCTCTCGCTCCTATCCGATGAACAATTTGGATAAGTAGTTCGACTAAATTATCTGTGACCTCAAGACTTCTTTGCCAACAAAAAGCTGTAAACAGTGTGTAACGAATAGCCTTTGGGTGACGGCGTAAGTCATGAGGATGTTCAACCGCTGCTCTATTTTTATATACTTGAAGAACTTTAGTGGGAATTTGTTTAAATAAATTTGGTGGTAGACCTAGTTGCCGGAAATTGTCTAATTTAGCAATCTCTTTTTGAAAGCTTTCTATGCCAATTCTACCAGGGTCGGTTTTCAAGTCAGCCCATGTCGTTTCAGCTTTTTCTATAAATTCATTAGTAGACTCACTCGGCATATCATCTAGTAATAAAGATGAATCTGCTAAATTTAATAAGTTGTCAATCGCCTCTTTAGATTGACTAGATGGCTGCTGGCTAATCTGATTAAAAAAATTATCTTCAAAACTATGAAGGGCAGAACGGATTATCCGTTCTAATCTTAAAAATGTTGGCGGTTCGATTTTAAGTTCGCGTAAATGCGTTAATGCCGCTAATTTTAATTGCTCAAACTTCAACTCGTAAATTAGTGCTTGCTCGGTTAACCAATTAGCTAATTCTTCTGTATCGTGGCTCTGTGCTTCTCGAAATCCAAAAAACTCTCGGATTTGGGCGCGGTGATATTTAATGGAGCGCCCTTGCCAATTGTAAGAGTGATATTTTTTCCCTTTAATATTTAAAAGCTTTGCTACATAATCTACAACGTCCACAGGAATTTCTGAGCAATTCTCTGTAAATCTAGCTTCTAGTTGGAAGAATTTAAGGAGTAGAGCAAATCCCAATATATTCTGGTCATTTTTCTGAGTTAATTGCTCTAATTCCTTTGGTAGCAGCGTCCAATGTTCTACTAATTCTTCTAAACGCCAGGTTTTCTTCATCAAGTCCACTTTTCAACCGCAAAGCATTATATCTCCTCGGCGATGACCTTTTTGCTTTTCTCTTGAAACTTGCCCAATAACACTTATTTATGGGCAAGTTAGCGACAATTAATTGCTGTAAGATGTAATCAAATGGTACTCACGCCGAGAGTGCCAAATTATCATTTATGGGCAAGTTTGAATAATGACTAGGACTGCCCCACCACTGAAGCTCACAAATTTAGAACAGCGCACTCGCGAACACCTGCTTCCAGGTGAAGTCGAAGTGATGCTCAAGGCGGCAAAAGTTGTTGGACGGCATGGTCATCGCGACCGGACTCTAATTCTCTTGGCTTATCGTCACGGTCTAAGGATTTCAGAACTGGTAGCGCTGCGGTGGTCACAGGTCGATTTTAGTGATGGCACAATTTATATTAATCGGCTGAAGCATGGAATTAGTGCTACACACCCGCTACGCGGACCGGAACTGCGGGCATTGCGACAGTTGCAACGGGAGTATCCTGATTCCCCTTATTTGTTTATGTCTGAGCGTGGAGCGGCGATGGCAGCAGCTACCGCTAGAGGCATTATTGAGCGAGCAGGTGTCAAAGCTGGCTTGCCAATTTCTGTGCATCCGCATATGTTACGCCATGCTTGCGGTTTCTATCTAGCAGCTAAGGGGCATGATACACGGGCGATTCAGGCTTATTTAGGACATAAAAATATTCAGCATACGGTTCGCTATACCGAGTTAGCTCCAGGGCGTTTTAGAGATTTCTGAACGGACTAAGTGAGATTTTATCAGCAAAACACATCCACCCCTAGCTTCTTTGTAAAAACCTATGACCAATCTTACTTCTAGCCGATCTTGCCCCTGGTGACAGCTTCGCTGATACTGTTGGCGAATTCAGAAGAGCTATCCAGTTTTCGGTCTAAGTGCTAGAAATCTTGAATAGCGAGTGGGAGCTAAAGGAATACCATTTGCCCAAGCATCAAAACGACATAAATTAAGCGCCGC
>NZ_JBYCCV010000239.1:0-2576 GCF_057473825.1 Aliterella sp. E5.1 | reverse complement strand
TACCACCTGTGTGATTCCTTTTTTCTTGTCAAACTCCTGTTTGAACTTGTAACTCACGGTCGAACCTTTAACTTCCCAAAGTTATTTGAGTATGCTGTCTTTCCACAACCCACCTAGGATTGCTATAGTTAAGATGCTTGACTTGACTCCTGGCTGCGGACTTGCTACTTGATTGTTTTCCTGACCTAGCGCTTGCAAGAAAGAGATGGCTACCATCTCGTCTCTAGTTATGGCTTCTTCAATCACATCAAGAGCGCGGGACATCAATCTTTTGAGCCTAGCTACCGAACCCTCCCACGCCGCAGCGCGAAGGGCATTTATAGCCACTACGAACTCAGAATCTTGATTGCGCCATTGACCAACAATCTCGCTATCTACACCTATTAAGGCAGCTACTTCTGCATCAGTTTTTCCTATTAATAAAAGCTCCATTGCGTAATGTTGTTTGAGACTAAGACTCGCAGAGGTTGCCTGCGGACAGTCTGGATTATCTTCGGAATCTTTCATTGTTAATTTGAGAGATTTGTTTGCTGTTACATCAAAACCGTTGCCCCCTAAAAGGGCAATTAATCAGTTGCTAATTGTTAGTACCGCAACACAAAGTTAGTAGAGGCTCAAGCCTCCCCTGCAAGGGTTCTGTCACCCAAGTAATTGATTAAATTTAGAGCGTATGTGAACTCAAAAACTACCGCAATCAGCACACAACTAGATAATTAGTGTTTGCTCAATCAAGAAGTTATGATTTTTTAAAAGGCAGCAGTTGTAGCTCTGTTTGTTAGCTACAAATTCATCTTATAGGATCTGATTTACCTGTCAAGCCAAATAACACATCAAATATTAAGAGTTGTAATTTTTGCTGCCAGCGCCCTAGAGCCATCAGGTATATGAATTTTTTTGCTCTCAAACTACTTTTGCAATTGCCCTAGACCTATCCCAAGTTCAGTAACCTTTGAGGGCTAACAAGAGCAGCGAGAATGCTTCTTTTTGGGCTTCAAGCGTTTTCAGTTCTTCCAACTGACTTAAAATTTTGGCAGTAGCATCATCTGGAAGTTATCTTGCTAACCTAGAAGTCTCATAGTCTATGGTCAGCATATTGCAAATATGTTCGTACCCTGTACCTAAACCTGTCAAGAATCTACATTTGGTGCAAACACCCTCTAAAAGATACCCATAACTATCACTGGAGCCAGGAAAATGGAGCTTTTGGTGACAAGCAGGGCAATCGAGTTGGTGAGTCATTAATTAAATATGCACACAAGAAATAACTAAATAAGGCTATAATTCTATAAATATATTCTAAATAACAATTAATATTTATTGTGTTTAGGATTTTAGTAGCTGAATGCAGTAAAAATTAAGCGAAGTAACATTGGAGCAGAGCAATGTAGCAAAACATTTGTACTATCCTAAATATGCACAGTAGCATATAACCACAACCAATAGTTATTATGATTGAAAAATAATCCTGGGCTTAATTTACTTATCCGATCCTCTAATATTCTCTCGCCGACTAATACTATTCAATCCTTTACGAATCAAGTGCCTGGGCTTATATTAATGCCATGGGTTCAAAATCTGCAACCAGCAATTAGAGCTATTGAATACATCGGCGAAGTGCAAGTCAAAATGGAACACCCAAGTGCGAACCCCGTAGCTAAAACAATCGCTATTTGTTTAGCAGCACTTGGGAGCGTTGGGGTAGAGATAGATTTGAAGTTAGGGAGCGATTGCAATGGATGATTATAAAGTAGATGATGAATTTTCATGCCCTAAGTGCAATCGCACGTCTATTTACTGGCGACGCTGCAACCAGTGCGAGGATGGGTACATTGAGTGCGAGGATAATGCCATTAATTACGCATTCGGAGAGAAATTAACGGTTTGTGAAACCTGCTTGGGGCAAGGCATTGAATCGTGGTGTCCTGGCTGTGGTGTAAATGTACAGTCCTTGTTGCTAAGGTCTGGGAGCGAAGTTTCGTCAACCACCCACCACTAATCGGAGTACCGATATAGTGGGGGCTTGAAAGAGCCGAGTTGACCAATGAATAGACTATTGGGCGCTCGATAATACAGTGGGGTAAGGATGGCAGGTAAAGAATTGCTTTTAAGCACTATGACCAACGGCATAATTGACCTAGATTCCCCTACAATTCTGCTTTAGCTGCCTTTAACATCTAGCAACATAGCTCTTAGCGAATTCTTCTGTTTTTTTTCCCTTGCTTTGCCTTTTTTCGTGGAGCAAAAAGCTCTTTCTCAAACTCCCACAACTCTTTATAGGGGCGCTCTAATTCTTCTAGTTCTTCAATGCGCCCTTCAGCCCTTAATTTATCTCTGAGACTAATCAATTTATTCCATTCTCGGCAGGCTTTTCTGGCTCTTTCTCCTGGCACAGCTTTACAGTTAACGCCTCTAAAAGATTTGGGTTCACGAAAATAATGGGTCATTTCCTTATAGAACCCATTTGACATCTCTAAAAGGCGGCAAGTCGCTTAATCATTAACCTGACGAAGCAGAGATTGAGCTTCGTGGTGGCATTGGTCAAGGTGCGCTCAAAGTTCTTAACGAGGATCTTACAT
>NZ_JBYCCV010000238.1:0-2488 GCF_057473825.1 Aliterella sp. E5.1 | reverse complement strand
TGGCGCGATTGTTTCCCTCGCCCACGCCCTCGGTTTGGACGTGACGATCGAAGGCATCGAGACGGCCGAGGAATTGGCGGTAGCCCGCTCCCTTGGGTGCGACTTCGGTCAGGGCTACTATTTTGCCATCACCCCTGTGATGCCACCGACCAAAAACATGGACACAAAGCCCATCGCAAATAGCATTGCACTGCAAAGACGGAGCTTCCCACCCCAGATAGTAGCTACCCAGCTAAAGACTTTGATCCCAGTGGGAACAGCGACCGCCATACTTGTGACCATGAAAAATATCCGCAGCCAGTCCGGGGTTCCACTGGTAAACATATGGTGAGCCCAAACAGTCACAGATAAGAAGGAGATTGCCACACTGGAATAGGCGATCGCCCGGTAACCAAAAATTGGTTTGCGGGCATGCACAGGTAAAATTTCTGAGATCAGACCAAAGTAAGGCAGGGCCATGATGTAAACCGCCGGATGAGAATAAAACCAGAACATATGCTGGTAGATCACCGGATCCCCACCCCCTGTCGGATTAAAGAACGAAGTTCCCACCAAAAGGTCAAACGCCAGCAGAATTAAAGCGCCAGTCAGCACAGGAGTTGTGGGTAGGATCAGCGCCGATGTTGCCAGCATTGCCCAGCAAAATAAGGGCATTTGATTGAACCCCATTCCAGGGACTCGTAACTTCACAATTGTGGCAATGAAATTAACAGCTCCCAGAATTGAAGAGGTTCCAATCAGAAGCAAACTCAAGATCCAAATGGCCTCTCCCGCCTTAGCCGTAATCGTACTTAAGGGTGGATAGGAGGTCCAGCCAGCCTCAGGAGCCCCAACAAAGAAACTACCCATTAACAGCAGCCCAGCAGGAGGGATAAGCCAAAAGGAGATCGCATTTAATCGCGGGTATGCCATATCCCGAGCGCCAATGAGTAGTGGCACCAAATAGTTGCCAAAGCCACCGATGCCAGCCGGAATAATCCACAGAAAAATCATGATTGTGCCATGCATCGTAAACAGGCTGTTGTAGACCTCACGGCTAACAAAGTCCACCTCCGGTGTTGCTAGCTCAGTCCGAACCATTGCTGCCAGGGCACCACCAATTAGGTAGAAACCAAAGGTTGTCACTAGGTACTGAATTCCGATTACCTTATGGTCGGTGTTGAAGCTAAAATACTCTCGCCAATGCCTATCCTGGGGCTCTATCCCCTGAGCCGGAAGATTGGCTTGTGCTTGAAGCTCAGATTGAGTCATCATCACTCCTTGTAGCTGTTACAAGATTCATTAAGCCTCGGAAACTAGGGCTGGAGCTGAGCAAGCTATAGCAACACAGCATCCAATTCAATCTTCAATCCGTTCCGAAGGGCATTAGAAACAGGACAGCTTGCCTCTGCCTCTTGGGCAATTTGCTCAAAAGTGTTTTCCTCAATATTGGCAACTTTCCCCCTTGCCTCTAGACGAATTTTAGTAATCTTGAAGCCGCCATCTTCGGAGGACTCTAACGAGCAGACTGCCTGAGTTTCAATACTTTGGGGCTGATAACCCTTTTCACTAAAGGTGTGAGCAAAGGCCATACTGTAGCAGGCCGCATGGGCTGCAGCGATTAACTCTTCAGGATTAGTCCCTGGAGAGTGCTCAAACCGAGTTTTGAAGCTGTAAGGAATCTGCTTGAGAACTTCACTGTCACTGGTAATCTGACCGCTGCCAGTTTGTAAGTTACCATTCCAGATTGCTGGTGCTGTCCGCTGGATGTTTGCCATGGTTTTTCGTCCTTTTTGGGTTATTTCAACCGGGTTCTTTTGCCGATACAGAATAAATGTGATCCCTAAAAGTGTGCAGTTACGGTATGCACTCCTTCAGAGATGACCACTTAAAGATTCGTTCGCCCCCAAGCTCAATGACGACTTTAACCCGAGGCTCAAGCTGAGGGAGAGTACTGAGATAATCTAGTTCCTCGTGATCTAGCCTCTTACCATCAATGAGCCACAGGACCAGTCCTTTACCATTTGGAGATAGATTTTCTAGGTGGAGGCGGATGATCGGAGGTAAGAAGTAAGTTTGAATTCCCCAGGCAGTCCTACCACTAGTACTTTTGCCCAGATGCGCTGGTCTAACGCCATGCACAGCAGTTAAGTAGGAAGCAAGATCTCCCAGACCAGGGGCCAGGATGGGAAGCAGAGCATACCCTGCTGTCCTCAGTCGCCGCTGGTAGCGCCCTTCATGCCCCCCTTCAGGGGGCGTATAAACTCCAAGAGCACCTATCTTTTCTAAATCCCGGATAAATTTTTTGCCAGTTGTGAGCAGTGCCATGATATTTAGATGTGGAGGTTGATAAATGAGGCATTTCTTTAAAGCCTACACCTCTATCTTGAGCGTATTTCTCGGGCTTTTTCTCTGAGCTCGCTCAAACTTCAGATTTGGCTTTTACTTTATAGTGGTGCAGATCAAGCAAAAACAAGCTTAGGTTCAGGGGCATGTCCAAGATAGAGGT
>NZ_JBYCCV010000237.1:0-2537 GCF_057473825.1 Aliterella sp. E5.1 | reverse complement strand
TGGCTTCGCTGATGCAATCACCGAAGTTAGGGTTCATGGGGAGGTGACCCATGAGGAAGTTGCAAGTTCGGAGAAAACTGACAAGTCGGCGGTCAACTTAGGGGCTAATCTGGATTTAGCGGGAGGGGCCCTTTCAGTAAAATCTGACACAAGTCACAATGAGGGTAAAACGCATTTAGAACGCGTTGTGGAGTCTGGTACGCTTCGGCATCGTGTCCACTTTGGTGCTGTAGGGAAATTCTTGCGCGATATCATGCAACTTCTCCCAGCGAGTAGGATGTGGGTTCTGTTAGATGAATGGAGCGTTATTCCATCCGATCTACAACCATTCTTAGCAGACTTATTACGGAGATCAATATTTCCTATACAAAGCGTCACTGTAAAGATTGGAGCTATAGAACAACGTTCGGCATTCCATATACCTGGAAAACTCGGTGATTATATTGGCATCGAACTAGGTTCGGATGCATCTGCGGATATAAATCTCGATGACTTTATGGTTTTTGATAACGACAAGAATCGCGCAACGAACTTTTTTCGAGAACTCGTATATAAACATTTTAAATCTGTGGTAAGCGACAACATTTCTGTGCCGGAAGATGTGGAGCGATTCGTCCAGAATGCATTTACTCAAGAAAACACATTTGAAGAGTTCGTTAGGGCGTCAGAAGGTGTACCTCGAGACAGCATCAACATTCTTTCTCTAGCAGCACAGAAAGCGATTAGCAAAGCTATATCAATACAACACCTTAGAGCAGCTTCCCAAACGTGGTATCAGAGAGATAAAGAGGCTGCCGTTTCCTCAAACGTAGATGCAAGTCGGCTACTCCATTGGATAATTGATAAAGTTATAGGGCATAGAAAAGCAAGGGCTTTTTTATTAGGTAACAACGTCCGGAACGAACTTGTTGATGCTCTATTTGATTCGCGTGTACTTCATCTATTAAAACGCAACGTGTCAGCTCGTGACCAACCAGGCTTGAGGTATGATGTTTATAAGCTTGATTATGGATGCTATGTTGATCTTCTTACGACAGTTAGCGCACCTAAAGGTTTCTTGTTTGAAGAACTTGAAGATTTCGCACTGGACTCTGCCGAGAATATAGAGGTCCCTCAAGATGACTACCGTGCGATTAGACGAGCTATTCTCGAAATCGACGAGTTCCGAAACACTACGAACCTCGGATGCTAGTGGTTTGCCTTCATGCGCCATAGTTAAGAAATCAAGTAAGTGCTGTCTAGGAAAGCATTTGTTTTATACGAACAGGAGGGGAATCAAAGGATTAGCAGCTAAACTTGTTGGGAAGGACAGCCAAAAAGCATCGCGTTAGTATTTGGGGATGCCTGAGTGGAATAGCTTGAATGAGCTTTTGAGCGTCACAGACAGCTTTTGAATACACCGTGCAGCGCTTCTATCCACTAGCACTCGAAGTTACGATTATATCTTATGCCAGGCGATAGGGAAGACTCAATCACACCCAGCCTACCTAGAACCGTGCCAACGTGTTTGTCCTAGAGAGGCGGCTCGAGCCCCCGCCTTTCAGACCGTTCTCTCACAGTACCCAATCCGCTACACTATAGCCGGGAGAGAGGTTGTGCTATGCGCGCGGTCAAGCTCGAGTCGGTAGTCCCTAAGGATCGGCAACTGTCGCTCACGGTTCCGCCGGAAATTCCAGTGGGTCCGGTCGAGATCGTTATCCTTGCGAAAGAGGACGCTGACGCACAGAGCGCTTCTTTACTAGGATTTCTAGACGCACTCAAGCTGGAGCCTGCGTCCTCCCGGAGTGCTGAGGCGATGGAGTCGGCTGTGGTTGCCGAGCGCAACGCCTGGGATGAATGATCTATCTGGACAGCGGCATCGTCATCTACCTTGTCGAGAAGCATCCGGTGTTCTACCCCCTACTCGAGCAAAAGTTTCGGCAACACGTGCAGACGGGGTTTGCTATTTCACCTCTGGTGATCCTTGAATGCTTGGTCGGGCCGCTTAAACAGGGTGACGCTGTGCTGCAAGCGCGCTTCGAGCGCTTTTTCATGACCGTAACGCATTTGCCTAATGATGAGGCTGTATTTCGTGAGGCGGCCCAGCTGCGGGCTCACTTCGGCATCAAGACGCCGGACGCCTTGCATCTTTCCGTAACCAACCGTTATGACTGTACACAGTTTTGGACGAACGATGACCGCTTGATCAAGGTTTCTTCTCTGGCTATGAACGTGCTCCATATCTAAACTTCAACCGTTTGCTCCGTTTGGCCTACCCAAGGCTTAAACAACCGAAAGATGTGCCGAAACATCTGTTTTAGCGGCTGGACTCGAGCCCTTAAGCCACAGCCTCGAGGTGCCTCTGCTCAACCGAAAAGCTCGTCTACAAGCTCACCTTTATCTTTCTGGAGGTGGCTAGCGACATCACCTAGGATGCTGCTGAGCGTTCCCAAGCGCAAGGGCCTGTGGTTCGGCAAGGTGATGTGGTGCTGACTTTTGTCGGTAGTACGCGTCAACCGAATGTAACTGCCGCTTTGTCTACTCGGTGCTTAACCGTA
>NZ_JBYCCV010000236.1:0-2628 GCF_057473825.1 Aliterella sp. E5.1 | reverse complement strand
GTCCGTTGGGCATCTTGCCGTGTTTATGGGCTTTAGAATGATCACACAAAGGGCATTGCATGGACGAGTTGCAGATGAGAGATCCCCTCTACTCTACCAATCCCACGTTTATTTGACGCACTACCTCTTGCTATTAGCCTCTCAAATAGCTATAACCCATTTCCTACAAAGGTTTGGGGTTTTTTACAGCGTCAAATACTCCGAATAAATACTTGCCCACTACTTTTGGCATGAGTTTTCAATGAACTTGCAATGAATGGGGTTTGAGTAGCAACGGATACTGTTGGCGAACTTTACAATAGATTCTCAAGCCCAGTAAATCCGTTTTCAATTACTTGGTTGAAGCAACGTGTTTTCGTAACTTTAGATTTTAATATTAAGTTCGCCAACAATATCGACTGCTCATTTATCCCCTCCTAGGGTGTCCGCCGAGATACCTGCAAATTGGGACACGTTGTAAAGTTATATTAAGTCAGCTTACAGAACTCCTGATATAAGTCGGTTTCAGTCACAAGCTGAGTTTGTTACCTCCAAATGGAACATCCCCTAAAAAGGTCATTAATGGGCAAGTTTGAGTGACTGAATAGCGCGAAGAGTTGATTTTAGTGTGCAAAAATTAGAATGCCCCATTACCATTTTTGGGCAAGTTAGTAAATTGCTAAAGCACGTTTCGCAACATTTATTTACAACCTGTCCCATTTTGCACATACCTCGGCGGATACCCTCCTACAATAAGCAGAGTACGACTGGCTGCACCCAGTTCAGGGATGATGATTAGGATTATCGGTCAGTAACCCAAGAGCGTTCGCAATAACGCTCAGGCGGTCGTCAGCTGTGAGAAGAATCAATTGAGCAGATTGGGTAGTAGTAGCGAAAGCGGGTTGAAGGAGTAGCACTGAGGCCAGTTGTACCGCATCATAAGCGCGTAGAGGGTATTGCCCGACCAGGTGACTAGCCCTTTCCGCCAGCGTGGAATCGAGTTCAATGACTTGGTACTGATTATTCAGGTCAGAGCGAAACTTTTGCACAATCAGCTTTCTATCGCTGGGAGTCAAACTACCTTCCCTCTCCCGACGGGCGATCGCACTTCTGACTTCTACCCAAGTGATTCGGGCAATAAACATTAGACCTCTTGCAAAAGTCGATGTTAAAATTGGGTAAATAAAGATGAATTAAACTAGGAAATGACTTATAGAAATGTAAAAAAACTGAAGCCTGAAGACTTTAAACGATTGTGTGGAGTGCATCTGGGAACTTTCAATCAGATGGTAGCAATAGTTAAGAAAGCAGAAACTTCACGCCAGAAAACAGGCAGACCGTCAAAATTAAAAATTGAAGACCAAATCTTAATGACTCTAGAATATTGGCGAGAATACCGAACTTATTTTCACTTGGGTTCATCTTGGGGAATCAATGAATCTACCGCCTATCGAATCATCAAAAAAGTTGAGAACATTTTGATTCAAGCTAAAGAATTAAGGTTGCCGGGAAAAAAACGGCTAATTCAAGATGACTATCAGCTAGAGACGGTAGTAGTAGATGTGAGTGAAACGCCGATAGAAAGGCATAAAAAAAACAAAAACAATATTTCAGTGGGAAAAAGAAAAAGCATACTTTAAAAGCCCAAATAATTATCAATCAAAAAAATGGGCAGATTTTATGTACGGCTTATGGGAAGGGGAAAGAGCATGATTTTAAAATATACAAAAAAAGTAAAGTAAGCATTAAAAAAGAAATTAAATGTTTAGCCGATAAAGGATATCAAGGTATTCAAAAATATCATCCTTTCAGTCAAACGCCTAAAAAGAAGCCGAGAAAAAATAAGCTGTCTCCTTTAGATAAAAAAGCTAATAGAGAGTTAGCTCAAGAAAGGGTATTAATTGAAAATGTATTTGCACAGTTAAAAAAGTTTAGGATTTTGCAAGGGCGATATCGGAACAGAGGAAAACGATTTGGATTGAGATTTAATTTAATAGCTTGCCTTTATAATTATGAGCTTACTTTAGGTCTAAATCCTCTTTTAACTTGACTTTTGCAAGAGGTCTAATGAGTTGCCGGGATTGGGAGCCGAGAGCGCTCTTATCCAGGCACTACCAGTTTCCGGCACGTACCGTTTTACCAGGGCGCTACTATCCAGAAAATAGGCGGTCAGATTGGACCCCGTTCTTCAATAATGATTTCTGAGAGCGGCTTGCCGGGGGATGCCTCCAGTCTTTGGGTCAGTTCGCGCCACGCTTCTTCGGAGACCGATTCAACATCGCCGCGACGGGGAGGCGGCGTGACCAGTCCTGCTGCCACTAGAGATTGAATTATCTGTTCAGATTCCGACGCTGCTTCTTTCGTCAAAACTTGAATCCGCACAGTTTGCCCATCAGTTAGGGATAAAGGATTTTGGGGGCGCAGCACCCCGTTAGAGTAGACAGCCGTAATAGTTTCTGACATAGTTGGCGCAGTTTTCACCGGAAGTGTTGTCATGAGGCTTTTGACAACAGCGTAACTTTAGTAAAAGTTGCTGCCAGTCCTGGGGAAAGCCCTGCCCCGACTATTGGTGACTCTTCAAGGGTAGCCAATTATATCCCAAAGTGCTTAAGTAACTACAAGCGCAACGAGCGAAATAGCTACATAAAG
>NZ_JBYCCV010000235.1:0-2450 GCF_057473825.1 Aliterella sp. E5.1 | reverse complement strand
ACATCTGAGCCACCATTTCTGGGCTCATGTCCTGCACATACTGCCAAAGCGAATTACCAGAGTCAAGGGTCTCGTTATTTTGAGGATTAGGGGTTGAACTTAAAAGATTGTTATCCATGGTTTGAAACCGTAGGTCTTTAATATTTCTACATAATAATGTAGCTAAAAGCCCTTTTGATCTAAAAGTGGGCGGAACCGAACCTGAGTATCGGCTCTCGCCCCTTTAATTTTTTACGGAATGACCTGATTTAACTGGCCAAATACTCGTGAATATCTGCCTTGCGTTTGCGGAGCTTACTCAAGGCTTCTCGTTCAATCTGGCGGACTCGCTCTCGACTAATACTCAAGCGATCGCCCACCTTGGCTAAGGTTAACGGCTGACCATCATTGAGACCAAAGCGCAAGGCCAAAACCTCCTGCTGTTGCAAGGTTAGATCGGACATCAAGCGTTCTAGGTCGGAGCGCAACGAGGTCTGCAAGGTAAAGTCTTCAGGAGAAGCAGAGGTATCCTCTAGGAGTTCCCCCAGCTCAGTGTCCTGGTTATCGCCTACCCGTACATCCAGAGACAGGGGTTGGCGCGATCGCTCTAGATATTCCCGCACCTGTTTCGGGTTTAGATCTAACTCTGTCGCCAATTCATTAATTGTCGCTGCCCGACCAAACTCTTGAGCCAACTGGCGTTGGGCCTTTTTGATTTTGTTGAGCTTTTCAGTAATGTGAATCGGCAAGCGGATGGTTCTGCCTTTTTCAGCGATCGCCCGGGTAATCGCCTGACGGATCCACCAGTAGGCATAGGTCGAAAACCGATAGCCTTTGGTAGGGTCAAACTTTTCCACGCCCCGTTGCATCCCAATCGTCCCTTCCTGAATCAAGTCCAGAAGATCGACATTGCGCTTAATGTATTTTTTGGCCACCGAGACCACCAGACGCAGATTGGCTTCTACCATCTTGCGCTTGGCACTCTCGCCTTCCTCAACCAGGGCTTGTAAATCAGTGGTAGACAGTTTAGCTGTCTTGGCCCATTCTTCAAAACTGGGTTCATGACCTAGTTGTTCAGCTAAGTCTTCCTTTTGGCGGTCCAATTCAATCAGCCGTTGGACCTGCTTTCCGTACACGACCTCCTGCTCATGGGTCAGTAAGGGAATACGACCAATCTCTCGCAGATAGGTTCTGACTAGATCTTTTGAGGTTTCGGCAGTTCTCATAGGGTAAAAATCGCTCGAATTAGAAGCCAGGATAAACCTGGAGTAAAAAGGCTACAACGCAGCGGACGCTAGGCTATTCTGATTTTTTGTCCTGAACCCGAACTGGAATCGGGTCGGGGGTGGGCTGCTGGGATAGTCCGACCCCTAAAAGGGTGGCAGCCAAACAGACCTCAGCTAGTACAAATAAACTTGTTACAGACATATTCACCCGTCAAATAAACTTTATATTAAAAATTGTAACATTCTTAGAGTCCCCAACCTATTCCCAAAGGGGGAGCTTGGGAGTCTTAAGCTTCTTTTTATGAAGCTAACTTCTTTTTATGAAGCTAACTGGAGCCCGCCACAACCCTTTCTTTTAGGCATTGCCAGAAGGCTGGGAGTGTCTAAAGGGCTCACAAACCGTGGTAGTCCTGAATGGCTTTGACCTCTAAAGGGCCTGATTGTAAAGCCTGAATTGCTGCTGCCGTGGCCTTGGCGCCAGCAATGGTGGTGGTAATCGGGATTTTGTAGGCTAAGGCGGTGCGGCGGATTAACCGACCGTCGGCCTGGGCTTCTTCTCCAGAGGGCGTGTTTAAAATCAATTGAATGTCTTTGTTTTTGATCCAGTCCAGGACGTGGGGACGGCCCTCATGCAGCTTTAAAACCAGCTCGACTTCTAGGCTGTGATCTAGCAGCACTTGGCGAGTGCCGGCGGTGGCCACCAGCTTAAACCCCAAGGCAACCAGATCTTGGACCACCGGCACCACACTAACTTTGTCGCGATCGCTCATGGAAACAAACACTGTTCCGGTCAGGGGAAGTTTTTGATTTGCGGCCAGTTGGGACTTGGCAAACGCCTTGCCAAAGTCAGCATCAATCCCCATCGCTTCACCCGTAGAGCGCATTTCGGGTCCCAGAATCGGGTCTGTACCCGGAAACTTATCAAAGGGCAACACTGCTTCTTTAACCGCTATATGCTGAGGAATTCGCTCTTCGACATATCCCAGCTCTGCCAAAGTTTTACCGGCCATGATCCGAGCCGCAATTTGGGCCAGGGGCAAGCCAATGGTCTTAGAAACGAAGGGCACCGTCCGGGAGGCCCGAGGATTGGCTTCAATCATAAAAATCTGTTCTCCCTGGACCGCCAACTGCAAATTCATTAAGCCGATCACGTTCAGGCGCTGGGCCAGCTGCACCGTCCAGGTGCCAATCGTCTCTAGAACCTGGGTAGAAAGAGAGGTGGGTGGCAGGCTACAGGCAGAGTCC